>JABHHM010000117.1 GCA_018671575.1 Methylococcales bacterium
GTTTTTTATATTTTTTAACCAGTTCAGCAACCATATCAATAATGGCTCGTTGAGCGGCATCATTCAAACTGTCTCTGCGTAAATAACCACGTCCAATTTCAGAATGACTGGATGCCCACATGACAATGCCTGCTCTTGATATTAAACGGGCATTCAGACCAACGGTGGGTTCTTCATGTAAGCCATGTTGATAATCGTATTCTGAAACACTGCCCATGATGACCGCATCAACATGTAACATGGAGGCAATTTTCCGGGCATAACTGGTTTTACTCAAACGTGCCATGTTGACTTTTTTGATGTCTAACAAGCGTTTAACCTGAGTTTCTTCCTGTAATTTAAAGATATCTTGTGTATAAAGTTCGGTGGCAATCATTTGAGCCGCAATTTGTCCCGCATTGGGGTGATTGGTCCAATTTTCAAAAGGGATAATGGCTACTTTGAGTTTGTTGGCATCATTACATTCTTCATCGCAAGAATGGGTGTATAATTGTATTAAGTTGTTACTGACAAAATGACGCCCTTCAGGATCGTAAAATGCACAACTGGAAAGCAATAGTATGAGTGAAAAAGCAGTGATAATTTGTTTGAATTTAAAAAGTGAAATCATAATATCTTAGTATCTTTTATAAATTTTTTAAAACATTTTGTTCGTAGTTTAGCATAATAGTGTAATATTTTATATATAACTCTAATTCACATTAAATAATTATAATAACGTTATGATTTTAAAATTAATGACTCAAATAATGGTTTTATTGACTCTTTTTATGTCAATTGAATACGCTGTATTGGCAGATTCCATAACAACACCTGTACCTATCATCAAAAAACAGTCTTATTATCAGCCTACTGTTAACACTTCCTGGCATTGGCAATTACAAGGTAAAATCAATACAAATATTAAAACAGATGTTTATATTATCGATTTATTTGATTCATCTTTTCGTTTAATTAGGCAATTAAAAAAGAAAAACATTCATGTCATTTGCTATTTTTCAGCAGGCAGTTATGAAAACTGGCGTCGGGACAAATATCAATTCGATAAAATAGCCATTGGTAAAGAGATGGATGGTTGGGCAGGTGAACGCTGGACCGATATCCGTCATGCCAGTGTCAGAAAAGTGATTAAAAAACGTTTGGATTTGGCACATAAAAAAGGTTGTGACGGCATTGAACCAGACAATATTGATGGTTATACCAACAAAACAGGATTCCCATTAACTGCTGAAGATCAATTAAATTTTAACCGATTTATTGCTCAGGAGTCTCATCAACGACAGTTGGCAGTCGCCCTTAAAAATGACCTGAATCAGATTATTGAATTGGTTGATGTGTTTGACTTTGCCATCAATGAACAATGCCATCAGTTTGATGAATGTCATTTATTACAGCCTTTTATCGATCAGGGAAAACCAGTATTTAATGCAGAATACAATAAAAAATACATTAAAAATAAGCAGCAACGTAAAGTATTGTGTCAGGATGCCAACAAACGGCAATTTAAAACGTTGATTTTACCCCGTGCGTTGGATAACCGTTTTAGAATCAGCTGTTGAAAGGCTTGTCGATATTGAATTTTCCCAAAATCAATCATTTTGCCGTTGCTTTAGTTTGCCTACTGTTATTTTCATCTCAGGTTTTGTCAACTGAGAAAGCATCCAATAAAAAGCAGGTCTCTCAATATTTAAAAAGAACCATTTTGGTCATTCACCAAAGTCAGTCAGATATCGAACTGATTTACACCGATGCTCACAGTATGGCGCAAATGCCATTAAATCATTTGGGCTATAAAATTAAATATCATCGTTTACAAGATGGTTTACCTGATTTAAGTCAAATGCCACACGTTCACGGCATTTTAACCTGGTTTTTAGCAAACCAAATGAAAAACCCAGAGGTTTATATCAAATGGGCAATTAATGCGATCAGTAAACATAAAAAAAAATTTGTGGTCATTGGCAATCCTGGTTTTGAAAATGATTTAAAAGATAAAGCCACACCTGTTGCAATCAGTAATCAGTTTTGGAAATATTTGGGTATTTCAGATACCCGACAATATTATAAGATTACTTATGATACAAAAGTGAGCCATATTGATGAATCACTGATGAACTACGAACATCGTTTAAGTAGCCCATTACCTAATTATAAACAAATTAAAAAAATCAATGACAATACCAAAAGTTATTTATCTTTGACCAAACCAGATTTTCAAGATTCAACCAGTCATGTCATTACCAGTAATAAGAATGGTGCTTATATTGTCAGTGGTTTTAGTCATTTTACTCAGGAATCTAAGGAAGGAAATTTCAAAAAACTTTGGTATATTAATCCCTTCAAATTTTTTCAACGGGCCTTTCAAACAACCGAATTACCCAAACCTGATACCACAACGATCAATGGCCGTCGAATTTATTACAGCCATATTGACGGTGATGGTTGGCGTAATTTAACAGAATTAAAAAAATACCAAAAACCTCAGCAGTTAATGTCTGCCGATGTTATTTTAAAAGAAATCATCAGAAAATACCCTGACTTGCCAGTAACCGTTGCTCCGATTGTGGCGGATATTGACCCTGAATGGTATGGTTCAAAAACAGCTTTAAAAATTGCTCGGGAAACATTTAAAGAAGCCAATGTTGAAGCAGGATCTCATACTTATAGCCATCCTTTGCAATGGCAGTTTTTTGATGACATCAATTTGATGGAAAAAGAAGCACCGTTTTTAAAAAATTATCCCTATAAAAAAGTTAAATTAACGGAAGGTTTGGCTGGGATGTTGAAACTCAGTGAATATAGCCCCAATACTTATCAATACACAAAACAACTATCAGTATCAAATTCCAAAAAAAAATTATCCAATCATTATGATCGACCCCGAGCTTATGCAACCAAACCTTATGATAATACATTGGAAATCAAAGGAGGGGTAGATTTCATCAATCGCTTATTACCCAAAGGAAAAAGAACGGAGATTGTCCAGTGGTCAGGCAATACTTTGCCTTATGTCGATGCAATGAAAGTTTGTGATGAAATCAATGTGAGAAATATCAATGGTGGAGATGCACGCTTTGATCGAGAATTTCCATCGTACAGTTCAGTGTCTTCATTGGGGCGACCAGTGGGAGATTATTGGCAAGTTTATGCATCGAATAGCAATGAAAATACCTATACCAAATTATGGACAGATCGTTTTTTTGGTTTTCAATTATTGGTTCGTACCTTTAGAAATACTGAAACACCAAGACGAATAAAGCCTTTAAATGTCTATTATCATATGTATTCTGGGGACAAACTGGCAAGTTTAAATGCCCTTAAACGTAATTTGGACTACGTGAGAGAACAGCCTTTAATTCCCATTACAACCAGTCATTTTGCAGCCATAGTGGACGGTTTTAACAGCATTAAAATCAAGCAACTGACAGATAATCAGTGGCAATTTCTCAATCGTGATCATTTACAAACCATTCGTTTTGATCATGCGACGTTTAAAGCGGTTGATTTCAGTCAATCCAAAGGTGTGGTAGGACAAAAACACTTTCAAGGCAGTCTTTATGTTTATTTAGATCCAGCCATTGAACAGCCTGTACTGAAAATCAAAACTATTTCACAAAGTCATCAAGCCAGTATGGCTAAACAACCTTATTTGATTGAAAGTAAATGGTTGATTGAAAAATATGAAACACAACACAAAGGTTTAAAAATAAAAACCTCGGGATATGGCGACGGTCATATGAAATTTTATATGCCTGATTCAAACTTAAATTGTGATGTGACGATTTATCAAAAAAATAGGTTACTTTATCAAAAAAATCATCCGATTGAGTTTAATCAATTGGAATTAAACTTAAAAATGGATGCGATTAAACCCGTGATGATGACGATTACTTGTCACCGTAATCAGTCTAATCCATTTTATTCGGGGTTCAGGTAGTCCACTAAATCAATTCTAAGCGTTTTTCTATTCTATCAATGCGATCATTGAGTCTTGTCAACAGAATGACGGTCTTGAATTATTTCCATATAATTGTTGGATTCATCTCTGGAAATTCGGGCAATACCAACCTCAATATGGGATAGTCTTGTCATTATTTCAGAGTCACGTTGACGAGAAGCACTTTGCTCTGCCTGAATTTTTTTTAGGTGTTCAAATATTAGGTTTTCTACGTTATTTTCATCATTCATGAGTTTAATATCCTTTCAGTAATATAGGTTTCAACTTAAAATGGGACAAAAAGAAATCATTGAAAATATCGTTTTGTTTTTTCCCAAAAACTGAGGTTACTGCCATCTAGCTCTGATTCAATGTACAATTTTCGATGCATTTTTCTAAATTTAACGAGTATTTCAATGAGTTGCTTCATTTCTTTCTCACGAGAAGTCATTACATTCATAATGTATGCACTGTCATAGGAAAACTGAATAAACCCTGCACGGCTGGCATTGATATACTCACCAGTGACAGGAGCATGTTTATCATATTTACTGTTAATATAAACAATGCCATGACCTGTTTTTGGGTGAAAAGTAAGTAATAATTTATCACTTTCTTTTTTATTCCAGTGGGTGACTAATTCAGTTAACAGTTCCTGACGGCTTAAACTTTTGTGGGCCGCAAAAAAGCTTGAGCCTTCACTCAACCAAACTTTATCTTTATAAATGATAACTGTATTGTACGCCTTTATACCATTTGGTGCCTTGGGCGTAACCTATTTCCTGTAGGGTAGAGTTACTTTGTAATTCACGGTCTTTCCAGTCGCTGCTCATAAAATAATCCGATATTCAGATAAAATATTATTATTAGACATTATAGTATAGTAGTCTTTCAGTGATATCTATATAAAATATAGGCGTTAAATAAATTAGATTCAACATTGCCACCTCTATTAGTTGAACGACTTTTTTGATAGCTAATGCCCGTTTCCAGTCGGGAAACAGGCTCATAAATTAAACTGAAAAATAAAAATGGGCCTTTTCCATTGGCTTCATTGGGGCCTGATTCTTCATCAACACTGTAACCTATTCTGGAAACAGCCCTTAAATAATCAACAATTCTGTCACCCCATTGAATGGCTAAAGTGTGTATTTCATGTTTTAACAATGGAATGGGGGAAAATGTAATGCCATCACTGTCAACCCGATTGGCTTTGTCTTGTACATATAAGCCATCAAACGTATAACCAAAAGTTAGGTTGGGTAAAATGATGGGGACATTGTGTTGTAATGAAAATATAAAACCAATGGATTCAGCGGCTTTTGATAAACCAGACATTCCAATTTGATCCAACGATAATGACAATGTTGCTATGGTTTCGAGTGGTAAGTTATGAATGTGTTGAAGTTTTATTTTACTCCTATAAGCATCATTGGCATAACCTTCTGCAAGATCCCAATAGGGTTCTTGCCAGGTCAGTGTTAATTCAGTCCGATGTTTTTCTCGGAAAAATAAATGGCGAAATTCTAAACCCATTCTATTTTCACTGAATGGAAAGGCTAAAGTACCATGGGTTGCATGTTCAAAATCAAATTCAAAATGAAATTTACCCCGTTGAATGGATTGATCAAAATTAATGATGTCGCCATTTTTAACTCGGGTATTTTCTCTTGCTATGTCATAGTTTTGCAATTGCCAGGCAAATTGCAAATGAGAAAAAATATTATGTTGGCCTGATAAGGTGATTCGGTCTTGATGTTCTCCACCTGTAAAATTTTCTGAGTCTGTCTGAACTTTGATTTGATCTCCAAAAATTTTTAAGAGTCGATTGTGTCCTGCAATGATATCGTGGGAATTGGGAGATAGCTTTGATGCTTGTTGATACAGTACAACGGCTTGTTGCCAACGACCAATTTTTTCTTCTCGAATGGCTAAATCAAGGTAGACTTGGACGTTTTTAGGGTATTGTTTATTAAGTTGGCGTAATTGCGACAGTCCTTCAAAAAATCGTCGGTTATCAGCCAAATACAAGGCATGTAATCTGGCAAGTCTGACCGCATGAAAATCATTCACCACTGTTTTTGCAGCAGGCGGTGGTTTTTTTATAAAATCAACAATGATTTTTGTGCCTTCTTTTCTGACCGTGACTTTGACATGTTGACCCACTCTGATGAGTAGAGAGTCATATCCTGGCCAAAAAGTATCTACCCAGTCTTTGTATTTGATGATATAAGGTTCTAAATTGGGTGGTTCCCAAGAACGACTGAAACGTAAGAGAAAATCAGATTGTTTTAATTCTGATTTTATCTTGACGGCAAATGGGAACTGTATGGTGAATGTTGCCCGAGGAAAATTAATTTCAGAGGTTATTTTGACCTTATCTGCTGCCAGGCTATATTGAATGGAAGCAAAGGTTAGTAGTAAAAGAAATGTAAAACGTCTTATTATGTTGAAAAATATCATTATAAATAACCTTATTTAGCCTAAAAATTCCTAATTCTCTGTATTTTTACATAAAAATACAGAGACTAAAGTGAGTATCAATAATTTATTCCATACTATAATGGTAAGGTAACACGCTATAAATAAACTACCCATATTGCGCAGAAATTTTGTTTGTCTTTTTTGTTACAAAAATAGGCGTGTAGTCGCTCTATATAACTATGTTTGTGGCAAATAAGACGGACAAAAGAGTTTTATGCCCTTTGGGTGCAAGTAAGATGGGTAGTTTATTTGTTGCGAGTTGCCTAAATAAAATGTTGAAAAATATAATGGAAAATAAAGCAGACAATTTACTCAGTTGTTATTATTTGTATTTAAAAAATGAAAGGCAGTTAGCCAAAAATTCGCTTTGTGCCTATCAGAGAGATTTACAAATATTCACTCAATTCTGCAAGAAACAAATGATAGAATCGTGGTCTGATGTCAATGCCAGTCAGATGAGGCAATATGTCAGCCATCGACATCGACAAGAAATTTCAGGGCGAAGTATTCAGCGAGAATTATCTGCTATCCGTAGTTTTTTTAATTATTTGATTCAGGAAAATGAACTAGAGTTTAACCCTGCTCAAGATATTGCGACCCCAAAAACACCCAAAAAATTACCAAAAACAATGAATGTTGATGAAATGAATGGTTTGTTAGATACTCATCAACATGATATTTACGAATTAAGAGATCTGGCAATATTTGAGTTGATTTATTCATCGGGGTTACGTGTTTCGGAATCCGTTAATATTGATTTGGTTGATATCAATCTTGATGAGGGCATTGTCAGGATTAATGGCAAAGGCAATAAAACCAGAATTATTCCCGTGGGACAAATGGCAATTGATAAGATCAATCAATGGCTGAAACAACGACCTCAATTGGCAACATTAGATGAATCAGCGTTATTTGTGAATCGATACGGTAATCGTTTATCGTCCAGAAATATACAAAAAAGACTGGATCAATGGTCAATTAAACAGGGCATAAGTAAAAAAATTAATCCCCATATTTTGAGGCATTCTTTTGCCACTCATTTATTAGAATCCAGTGGTGATTTAAGAGCCGTACAAGAATTATTAGGTCACGCAGACATCAGTACCACTCAAATTTATACCCATTTAGATTTTCAACATCTTGCCGATGTTTATGATAAAGCGCATCCTAGAGCAAAAAAATAAAATTGGAACACTGTGTATCTTCAATATTTTGGTTTGAATCAACAACCTTTCAACATTACACCCAATCCCGACTTTTTATATTTAAGTGAAAAGCATCAGGAGGCCTATGCCCATTTAAATTACGGCATTCAACAAGGCAATGGTTTTGTTGCGATTACGGGTGAAGTGGGGACAGGCAAGACAACATTGTGTCGTTATGTCTTGAATCAATTGCCCGATAATATCAATATTGCGTTGATTTTTAACCCACGTTTATCAGCCATTGAATTACTCGCCAGTATTTGTGATGAACTCGATATCATTTCTGATGCAGACAACCTCAGTATTAAGGTTCTAACCGATGCACTCAATCAACAATTGCTAAAAAATTATGCTGAGGGAAAAAGAACCATATTACTGATTGATGAAGCACAGAGTTTGTCAGTTGAAGTATTAGAACAAATTCGTTTATTGAGTAATTTGGAAACAAATCAAGCAAAATTGTTATTGATTTTTTTGGTGGGTCAACCTGAGCTACAAGACTTATTACAGAGAAATGACTTACGTCAACTGTCTCAACGTATTACGGCACGTTATCATCTTGAAAAATTGTCTCTTGAGGAAACCATTCATTATATCCATCATCGAATTCATGTTTCAGGGGTTGATCGTCCTTTGTTTAATCGTCAATCCATTAAACAAATTTTTAAGTTATCTGCTGGTACACCAAGAATTATCAATATTATTTGTGATAGAGCCTTAATGGGCGCATATGTTGAAGAAAAAGCAATGGTTGATCAATCCATTGTTAAAAAAGCAGCCAATGAAGTTTTGGGAACCAATAAAACTGTTAAAGTATCCACTTTTTTGTATGCTTCATTAAGCGTTATATTGGTTATTGTATTTTTGCTGATTTTTAACAAATTATCAGGCATACCATTTGTATTTGATTCACCTGTTACGGTAGAAATAAATGACAAAGTGGTGATCGAGAAACAAGCTGAAGAGATTGTCGAATCGGTGAAAAAAATTAAGCCCGTCAATATTAATAAAGTTGTTAAAGCTGAGTTGAGTAGCTCGTCTACTCAAACGAAACTTATGCCCTTGCGGTATAAAGCTGAGTTGAGTAGCTCGTCTACTCAAACGAAACTTATGCCCTTGCAGCATAAAAAACCAGTGGCTGTCATCATTTCTTCTCAAAATAACAAAGAAATCAATGATGTAAAACAACACAAATTTATATTTAAAGATTGGTTAAAATCATTGCCTAACAATTCGACTCAATTGGCATTTAACCAATTATTTTTAAATTGGCAGGCAATTTATAAAATCAATAATTTAAAAACACCTTGTGTGCAGGCATTAGAACAAAATCTAAGTTGTATTTTTAATGAGGGAAATTGGAATAAAATTAAACAAATTAATCGGCCAGTTTTAATTAAGTTAATACATCAAAATGGCAATGAAAGTTATCTTTATGTAAAATCAGTTGGCGAAAAAATGGTTGAAATTATCATGAATAATCATCCTTTTTCATTTCCAAAATATGAAATTGAACCCTATTGGTTAGGTGAATTTTTGGTCTTGTGGAAAGCTCCTGTTATTCAAAGCATTCCATTAAAACTTGGCTTGAACAGTGAATCAGTCATTTGGTTAAGAAAACAATTTGATCTCATTGATAAAAAAGATGTGAAGAATAAAGATTATTCACAAATATTTGATGATAAACTTAAACAGATTGTGATGATTTTTCAAAAACAACATCATCTAAAACCTGATGGTATTGTTGGAAAAAATACATTGTTTCAAATTGAAATGTTGGTAAATCAAACAAATGAGGAAAAAATAAATGAATAGAATTGCTTTATTAATAATGATTTCTGCAATGAGTATTAATGTATTGGCGGAAGTGAAAGTTAGACAAACTGAAAAACAACAGCCTGAAGTTAATAAACATGTTTGTAAACATCAGGGTAAAACTAAGCATTTTTGTAAATTGCATGATAAAACAGGTCAACACATCCATTCGATGTCAGATAAACAAATGATGGAAATGCAGGAATTGATTAATAAAATGAAAACAGCTGCACCCGAAAAACGTTTTTTAATGTTAAGAAATCATATGCGACAACTCAGAAAAGTAAGAATGGACGCACACTTTGCAAGAATGAAAAAACATCACAAAAAAATGCAGTTGAGACGTCAAGAACAAATGAAGAAAATGAAAAAATACAATATTTCAAACAATGAAATGATGGAATCAATGATGCCTCCGATGCCTCCCCAATCATCAAATTATACCGACAATTATATGATGTCACAGAACCCAAATTGGAATAGAACGCCTAACTTTCCACAATATAGAAACCCTGGGTATCAACAACCAAGAATGAATATCCCAAATATGGTTAATCAGTCAGTACAAAATCAGTTGATGCCGTTACAAATGCAATTGAATCAAATGCAAAAAGCGATCAGTGAATTGTCAAATAAATCAGAGAAGAAAAAATAGTTTTTGTTATTTTTCCTGATCTTTTAAAAATCACGGATTAACACAGATAATCATTGCGCATTATCTGTGTCTATCCTTAGCATTATTCTAAATAGGCTAACATAATTTATTAACTGACAACCGACCGACCGCCATCGACTTTAACAATTTCCCCATGTATATAACTATCATCATCAATTAAAAATTGTATGGTTTTAGCGATTGCCTCTTCTCCACCGACTCGTTGCAGTGGAATTTTACTCAAAATTTTATTTTTTTCTTCGGTATTGATATTATTCTCTGGCCATAAAATGGCTCCTGGGGCAACAGCATTGACTCTAACCTCGGGATTTAATTCAATGGCCAGTGCTTTGGTCATCATGACTAATCCAGCTTTTGCCATACAATAAACGGAGTAATTTTTAACGGGACGGTCTGCGTGTATGTCAACAATATTGACCACACAACCATGATTGCTTTTTAAACCAGATGATAGATATTGCGTTAGAAAAAAAGGTGCTATTAAATTACTACCCATGAGCGTTTCCCACTGTTCAATCGTTGCTGTATTAAAATCAGTGGAAAAATAACTCGATGCATTATTGATTAAAACATCAATATTTCCAGCATATTCCATGACATCATCGGCTAATTTTTTTATTTGTTCGAATATCAGTAAATCTGCCTGAAAACATTTGGCTGAATGATTTCTTATCTGATTTAATTCATCACAGAGCTTATTGGCTTCATTGTCAGATGAACGATAATGAATCATGATATTGGCACCATCAGCGTGTAATAATCTTGCAGTACAGGCTCCAATTCGTCTTGCAGCACCCGTTATTAATATATTTTTAATTTTTTTGGTATTTTTAATTTTTTTGGTATTTTTAATTTTTTGCATCATTTTATTCCTTGGTCTGAAAATAGATTATAAGGAATAGTGATGAAATTGTAATATTTTTCATTTAATCATTGGTTTTAAGTTGATACCCTGTAATTTCTATCTAAAATAGAGGCAACCTGAACAGTTACAAATGAAAGTCAATTTAATAAAAATTCTAATAACCATGAAAACTTTTTCAATTTTATTTTTCTGCTACCTAACTTTTTTTTCAGCACACTCATTGGCCGCCAATAATGATGATTTTTTAACTGCATTCACCAGTTATAAAGCTCTTCATGGTGAAATCGATGGAGGGGGGTCAATATCCAATCAAGTTTCAAATCAGTTTATTCAAAAATACCAAGATGCTCATATTAAAGTTTATGGTGCTATTTTTGAACGAGTTAGATTAGAAGTTGGAGGATGGAAACAATTTTTCAGTAATCAGTTGAATTCAAATGATAACTTAAAAGCTTATGTAGCAAGCCAGTTTCAAATTACTGTTCCTTATAAATGGTTACCTGCGGTTGCTTTAAGAGTTAATGTTGAACGTGATCAATCGAGTCAGATTAGATTAGCTGATGGCAATTCTACATTAATCCAAATCAACAGTATTAATAGTCAATTAAATCAAATCGGTTTAATTGGTAGTTGGAATGTTTCTCGGTTTGGTTTGCTTTCAATATCAGCTTTTAATGAAGAAATTACCAATAATTCCTCAGATAATGGCGTTGGTTATACTTCCACTGTTAAGCAGTTAGGACTTAATTATCAGTGGTTTAATAACAAATGGCGATTTCGCTTTAGCTTTAGAAAAAAGGATTTTGATAATTCATTGGATGCACAATTAACAACCTTAAGTCGTCTACCAATCAAAGAAAATAAGTTGATAGCTGTTGAAATAGGTTATAAATTATTCAGCAATGTTGGCTTATTCATTCGATTGCAAAAAAATGATCACTTACTATTGGAAAAAGCACCTGCCATGTACAATATTCATACTGCCAATGATTTTAATCAAAAAATTAATATGTTTTCTTTTGGCATTCAAAGTGGTTTCTAACTTTTAAGGAACGGGCACGAAATAACTTCCCGTTCTTGGTTTCATATTTATTTTAAATTCAAATGATCTGATTGAATAAAAGCGTAGGAATAGTCACTCTATTCTGAGCTTTTGTGATTGAAGA
>JABHHM010000223.1 GCA_018671575.1 Methylococcales bacterium
CAAATAGATTTTGGAAAGCCTTTATAATTCAATGGGGCAGGAATGACTTTTTGTTCATTCACCATAAAGTCGTGGCATAATTTATCCAGTTGGTTGGTGGTGATGCCAATTTGAATATGAGGTTCAATGAATTCAAGAACTTCAGCTGCCAATTTTCCAGCGACCCTCATTTTTTCAACTTCTTCTGGGGTTTTGATGGTGATGTTCATTGGTCTTGACATAAATAAGCCTTGGGTGTTTGGGAATTGAATGATTTGGAGGATTATAGAATATTTTTAGGAATAAAAAAACCAGCATATTATGCTGGTTTTTTGTGTTTTTTTTGTGTGGATTTATGAGTTAATCATCACCAAAAGCCATGAATAAGTTTAATAAATGTACAAATAATAGGTATATGTTGAGGTACATATTAACCGTCATTAAAATGTAATTTCCTGTGCCATCGTCATGTACCATTTGGCTTGTGTCATAAAGAATATAGCCAGACATTAGTAATACCATCACGCTTGAAATGGCAAGATGTAAAGCAGGGATTTCTAAAAAGATATTAGCAATCATTGCGACGATTACAAGAATCATGCCCACCATTAAAAAGCCACTCATAAAACTAAAGTCTTTACGAGTTGTTAGGGCGTAACCTGATAAAGCAAAGAAAATAATGCCCGTTGTTCCCATGGCAAACATGATCAAGTCGCCACCATTGCTCATTTGTAAAGCAAAGTTGAGCATAGGCCCTAAAGTCCATCCTAAAAAGCCTGTGAAAGCAAAAACTGCCGCAATGCCCCAAATGCTATTTTTTAAAACATTGACTAATACCAATAAGCCAATCATGCCACCGATTTGTAGTAGCCAATGAATGGGGGCTGCATGAGATTGTACAGAAATTAAAGCCATGACTGCGCTAAATGTCAGTGTCATGGAAAGTAATATGTAGGTGTTTTTAATGAGTTTGTTGGTTTGAAGAATGGATTCTTCCGTTCGTTGTAGTGTTTGAGTTTCCTGATTCATGGTTTTGCCTTATAAATTATCAAAGAGTATTTAAGTGTCTATCAGTGGACAAAGAAAAACTAAATTAGTTCATGTCAATCTATACAATTAATATGGAGCTTTAATTTGGTAAAGTCAAGTTCAAAAATATAAATATATTTGCTTATTCATTGTATTGATAAGTTTCTGTAAGAGAGTGATTTATTTTTGTTTTTCAAGTGCTTAATAGTTATGGTTAAAAAACAAAAAATATTTATTTTAACTAATTACTTTACAAAAAAAAGACCTGTGCTTTAATTAATGTATGTGGAAAAACATAAAAAACATAATAAAAACAAAGACAAAAATAATAAAGTTAAATAATAGTTTAGAAATAAATTGATTGTGTTAAAAAAACATCAATACTGCGAGTCTAGGGAGGGAATAATATGGTGTCTAAATATTTTTTTGGTCAGTCAGAGTCAAAAACAGATAATAATAGAGTGATGAAACGTTTTGAAGTGCAAGGATTAAGTACGCGCATTAGAAAAACAGGATCTTTTAAGTGGTGCGCTAAGCAAAAAATGAATTTGTGTGATGTTAGAAATATTGGCCGTGGTGGTTTTAATTTTTCGACTGAAATTAAATTAAGCCAAGGGCAGTCATTGGATGTTGATCTGATTACCTCAAAAGGTGAAATGTTAACAACCAAAGGGACAATTCAGCACACTAAAAAAGAAGATACTATTGATGATGATACACTCTATAGTTATGGTGTTTCATTCAGTGAAATAAATGTGGAATTGTTGAGAGTGATACGCAACATGAGTGGTCGTGTGCAGACAGTTCCATCATTCGCATAAGAATTAACTCTGTGATGTAAAAACAATAATAATAAAACGAATACCTTAAACCATTTTTCTTAGAAAAATGGTTTTTTTTTGCTGATATTTAATCGGTTTTGTAACTATATTAGGGGTATGGCGGTTTTTCGCAAAAAATACAATAAATAACCCGTAACTGAAGTTACTCCGTTTTTTTCCATTGACGTCTGTTGATGGTGTAATCAGTGCTTTTACCCATAAAAGGCAACTTCAACATGCCTGGTAAATAACTGCACAGCTTCGAGTCAGTAAAGGTTGTGATACCGATGGTTGTATCAATATGGCCTTTGTCTGGTTGTGCTTTGTAAGTGCCGAATAAACGATCCCACCAAGGCAAATTAAAGCCAAAATTACTGTTGGTTTCATCTGCTAGGTTTGAGTGATGGACTCTGTGCATGTCGGGAGTCACGATAAATAGTCTGAGGATATTGTCAATTTTTTGTGGCAAATAAATATTGCCGTGGTTAAACATGGCGCAAGCATTTAAAATAACTTCAAAAATAATGACAGCAACAACGGGAGCGCCAAGTACCACAATACTGGCAAATTTTATCAGCATTGAGATGATGATTTCAATAGGGTGAAATCTGGATCCTGTGGTGACATCGTAGTCCAAATCAGCGTGGTGGACTCGATGTAAATTCCATAATCCAGGTACGGCATGAACCAAAACATGTTGTAAATAAATGATAAAATCCAGCGCAATGACTGCAAGGATGATGGCAACAGGCGTTGACAGGTTGTAGTAATTTAATAAGCCCCACTGGTGAGTGGACACATAGGCAGAGACGCCGACAGCAGCAGCTGGAAATAACAGTCGTACAATGACTGTATTGAGTGCGACAATGGATAGGTTGCTAAACCAGCGAACTATTTTTGATTCAGTTAAGGTTCTGCGTGGAGAGGCGATTTCCCAGAGGGCAACGATCATGAATACACCAATAAAAAATGCCAATCTGATGGTGGTTTCATGGGTGGTTATAAAATTATGCATGATGGGTGATTACCTCATGGTTCATCTGACAATATTGTTTATAGCGTTGCCTGCCAGATTCTTTGATGTGGGGCTGGTCATTTAAAACTTCAACGATGCGTTTGAAATTGTTGCATGAGTCGGGCGCTTGGATACAAAAATTAATCAATACCTCACGTTGTATTGACGTATTGGCTGGACCAATAATAACGGGTGTTAATTCCAAATATTTAGTATTGCTGAAGCCATGAGGAATAAAGCTGGTTTCTCTAAATGTCCACAATAACTTGTCAATTTGATTGATTTCATCCGTTTGATCCATTGAGACATAAATTTTATGTCCCAATGTAAATATTTTCTCAATTAATCGACAAGCAAATTGTAGGCGTGAAATTGGAGTGCTATCAGGTAATATATAAAAATCAACTTGGCTCAATGGCTTATTCTGCGTTATTTAATAGGTATTGCATCAATAACGAAACGGGTCGTCCCGTAGCACCTTTGTCTTTGCCACTGACCCAAGCTGTACCTGCGATATCAAGGTGAGCCCAGTGATAGTTTTCAGTAAATAAGGATAAAAAGCAGGCTGCCGTTATAGTGCCACCTTCTTTGCCACCAATGTTGGCAATGTCGGCAAAATTACTGTCCAGTTGTTTGGTGTATTCATCCCATAAGGGCAGTTGCCATACACGGTCATCGCATTGTTGTCCTGCGTTGATGAGTTCTTGAATTAAATCATCATCATTACCCAGAACGCCCGAAGCATGTTTTCCCAATGCGATGACGCAAGCACCTGTCAGGGTTGCAATATCAATGATTGTTTTTGGATTGTAGCGTGCTGCATAGGTCAGTGCATCACATAAAATGAGGCGACCTTCTGCGTCTGTGTTCAATATTTCGATGGTTTTTCCTGCCATACTGGTGACAATGTCACCTGGTTTGTTGGCTAAGCCGTCAGGTAGGTTTTCACTGCTGGGAACAATGCCAACAACGTTAATTTTGGGTTGTAATTTAGCGCAAGCGAGTAATGTGCCAATGACGCTGGCGCCACCACACATGTCATATTTCATTTCATCCATGCCTAATGATGGTTTGAGTGAAATGCCACCTGCATCAAATGTTAAGCCTTTGCCAACCAACACAATGGGCGCGCTGTCTGTTTGTGTGCCCGTGTATTCAATGGCGATAAGCCTGGCAGGTTCTTGGCTACCTCTGGAAACTGACAGTAATGACCCCATTTTTAATTCAGTCATTTCGGCTTCATCCAGAATATTGACTTTTATATTCTTATAGTCCTGTAGTTTTTGTGCTTGCTCAGCTAGATAACTGGGTGTACAAATATTGCCAGGTAGATTAGATAGTGTTTTTGCTAGGTTTTTGCCGCTGGATATTGCAGTACCTTCTGCAATGGCTTGTTCTACAATACTGGCATCATCATCTATCAAAAATATACAATTTTCTAATGGATTTTTTTCATTGTCAGGATCATCCGATTTACAGTCAGTGAAATCGTATTGATTGGACTCAAAGCCATCAATCAAGTTTTTAATCACCCAATTGTTGTTTTTGTTTGTGATTGAAACTTGATGAGATACCGTGATTTGTTGGATGGTTGCATTTTTTAATATTTTCGATGCAGCGGTAATACCGTCTTTGAACTTTTGAGGTGTAATTTTATCCTGTTTTCCCAAACCAACCAGTAATAAGCGTTCTGCCGATATATTGTCAAGTTGATAGAGTAGCAAGGTTTGACCTGATTTTCCCTGGAAGTCACCTTGTTTGATGATGTTTGATAGTTGTTGATTGCAGGCTTGGTCTAATATTTCTGCTTGAGCTGAAAGTGGTGATTCTTCATTGCCAAATAAAATCAAACAAGGAGTTTTGTGTTGACTGATATTTTCTTGTTGAACGCTGAATTTCATGGTTTTCCTTAAATTTAATGGGTTTATTCGGCAACAACACGATGCAATTGTTGAATATCTGTTTCACCATTGAGTAATTTGATAATACCATCTTGTAATAAAGTTTTCATACCCGATTTAATGGCGTGTTTTTTAATTAAAGCAACGCTACTTTTATTGTAGATTAGTTTTCGCATCTCATCATCGACCATTAACAGTTCGTGGATGCCTGTGCGCCCACTGTAACCTGTGTCTCCGCAATGTTCACAGCCTTTAGCTCGGTAAAGTGTTAGATTGGTGGTGTCAATTTGTAGTGATTCTGGATTGTCAGGATCATATTGTCTGCGTAAGTAATCTATTTCCTGCTGAGGTGGTTGGTAAGCTTGTTTGCATGATTTGCAAAGTGTTCGCATTAGGCGTTGTGCCAATACCCCCAATAGTGCATCTGAAAAGCTCATGGGGTCAAGATCAAGGTCAAGTAGTCTTGTAATGGTTTCTGGGGCTGAATTAGTGTGTAGAGTAGATAAGACCAGGTGACCTGTCAAAGAAGCCTCAATGCCAATATGAGAAGTTTCTTTATCTCGCATTTCACCAATCAATATAATATCGGGATCAGCCCTTAAAAATGATCGCATGGCATCAGCAAAAGTAAAACCAGATTTTCTTGATATTTGAACTTGCTGTAGACCTGGTTGAGTAATTTCAACGGGATCTTCTGCCGTCCATATTTTTCGATCTACTCTATTTAATTTGTTGAGTACGCCATGTAATGTGGTTGTTTTGCCTGAGCCAGTGGGGCCAACGACTAAAATTAAACCGTGAGGATGTTCGGTGAGTTTTTCAACATTTTTTAAATTCTCTGGAGACAGGTTTAATTTTTCTAAAGGTAGGGCACCGCCTGATGCCAGTATCCGTAGAACAGCACATTCACCATTAACGGTCGGTATGGTTGCTACTCGTAATTCGACTGTTTGACCTTTGATTTTGACTTTTAATTTGCCGTCTTGAGGCTTGCGTCTTTCTGAAATATCCATGCCTGCCATGACTTTAATTCGGGCAATAACTTCTTTGGCTCGGTGATAAGGTAGGTCAAGTAAGGCTCGACAAAGTCCGTCAACCCGAATTCTAACGCTGGTAGCTTGTTTTTCTTTGCCAGGTTCAACGTGGATATCAGAAGCATTGGCATTGTAGGCATCTGTGATGACTTGATTGACCAGCTGGACAATGGCGTGATCATTGATAGATTCTTCTTTATGTTCCTCGACAATGTTACTTTCGTCAATGGTGAGTTGGTCTATTAGGTCATCGAGTAGGTGTTCTTCGCTGGTTTCAGTTAAGCTGTTAATGTATTGGTAGATATCGTCAATTAAACCAATTCTTAAGATGATTTTGTCGACATCCAGCACCCGCTCCATTTCCATGATTCGAGAATAATCACTTGGGTTATCAATAAGAATGATTGCTTCTTCCTGATTGCCTGAAATTGGAATCCATCCCTGTTTTTTAAGATACGCTGTATTAAGGTTTTGGCACAGTTCAGTGGGTAAATGGATGTTGGGGTCGAAGGACATAAATGGAATCTGAAAGTATTTTTCAAGTGACAAGCCTATTTCATCTTTGCTGATGCGCGCCTCGGTCATTAATAACGAGGTAATGGTGGTTTTTTGTTTTCGAGCTCGTTCATCAAAATCTTTCAGTTGTTTTAGGGTAACTTGGTTGTTGTGTAATAAATAGTCGAATGGGCCTTTGGTGGCATTTGAGTCTTTGCTGAATTTTTTTGCAATGACATTGGCTAATTCTTCTGCTTTTAGCATGTCGTTATCAACAAAAATACCTTCGTCTGTTTGATTGATCAGTTGTAAAATACCAATGACAACTTGTCCTTTTTTGATCGGAGTGGCAACCATGGCTTTGGTATTGAATCCGCTCAATTTATCAAAATGATGATTGAACTTAAGTTTTGGATGGACGGCTGATAAGGCTTTGTCATTGGAGACATCATCAATACGTAAGGATTTTTGGCTGAGTGCAACATAACCTGCAATTGACGATGTACTGAGTGGAATACGTATATTATTGGGGGTAGTGCCTGTTTTAAAAGCCGAAATTAATTCTTTGCCATTATTTTCCAGACGATACAACGTGATCCTTTGAGCTTTTAGTAATTTTAAAATAGGTTGCTCTAATTCAGTGATGATATTGTTAAAGTCAGTCGATTGTTGTAATCGCTTGTTGATGACCATTAATCGAGTACGATAATGTTGCATTGCTTGCTGTTTTTGCTTAATGATTTCGGGATCAATGGGTTGCATCTTATTTGGTCTTGAATTTTGAATATGATGCCCTAACGGGCAAAAGAACTTTATTTTTAGGATTTAGGTCAAATATAATAACAGAGTTTTGTTTGGTGAGGAAATAGCTTGCCCAAGTTCGGATTTAAGTCGTGTGTTATTTTTGTGTCTATTAATTCAGTAGAGTTGTTAAAATTGTAATGAGAATGCGGTAAACCGTCCAAATGCTTTAATGCATTTGAATAGGGTGGTGTTTTGTCTGGGGAATTTATTATTTTGGGAGATCAAGAATAACTGAATTGATTAATTGTTGATAATAATTTGATCCGCTATTACAATTCTATTCCCCGTGAAAAATAAGGAAACCCAAAATGGAATTAAAGAATGTCAACAAGATAGAAAAGGTGACCAGTGGAAATCAGGCCGCTATTTTTCGTATCGGTGTTGGATTGCTGTTTCTCGTTGGTGTTATGCAATTTACAGGTTTCTTAAGTGCAGGTAGTGACAATACCATGCTGATGATTGCTGCTGTTATTGGCGGTTATATGGCGATGAACATTGGAGCCAATGATGTGGCTAACAATGTGGGGCCTGCGGTAGGATCTCAGGCATTGACTTTGACGGGGGCTATTATTATTGCGGCCGTTTTTGAAGCTTCTGGTGCGTTATTGGCTGGAGGTGAGGTTGTGGGTACGATTAAAAAGGGGATTATTGACCCTGCGATGATTACCAATGCAGATACCTTTATCTGGTTAATGATGGCTGCATTACTGGCGGGTGGTGTTTGGCTAAATATTGCTACCGCATTGGGTGCTCCTGTTTCAACAACACATTCCATTGTGGGTGGTGTGTTGGGTGCTGGTATTGCGGCAGGTGGTTTGGGTATTGCTAATTGGGATAAAATGGCTGCTATTGCTGCCAGTTGGGTTATTTCTCCTGTGCTTGGTGGGCTGATTGCTGCAGGTTTTTTGTATCTTATTAAACATAGTATTACTTATAAAGAGGATATGTTGACGGCTGCTAAAAAAATGGTTCCGATATTGATAGCGGTCATGGCAACGGCATTTGCGACTTATCTTGCACTAAAAGGATTAAAGAAAATTTGGAAAATAGATTTTATTACGGCATCTGGTATTGGTTTAGTGGTTGGTTTTATCGTTTATCTTGGGGTTAAACCCATGGTTTCAAAAGCGGCCCATCAGTTAGTTAATGAAAAAGCCAGTATTAACCAATTATTTACCATTCCTTTAATTTTTTCAGCAGCATTATTGAGTTTTGCTCATGGTGCTAATGATGTTGCCAATGCCGTTGGTCCGTTAGCCGCTATCAGTGACGTGGTGGTTAATGGAAATATTTCTGCCAAAGCACCGATTCCTTTGTGGGTGATGATGGTTGGGGCGATTGGTATAGCGTTAGGACTGGCTTTATATGGCCCCAAATTAATACGCACAGTGGGTTCTGAAATTACTGAACTTGATAAAATGCGGGCATTTTGTATTGCAATGGCTGCGGCAATTACGGTCATTATTGCATCACAGTTGGGTCTTCCTGTCAGTTCTACACACATTGCGGTTGGTGGTATTTTTGGTATTGGTTTTATTCGAGAGTATTTAAAAAGAAGCTACGATCACATGGTTGATGAGATTAAGTTGCATCATGAAGCCGATTCCCCTGAAGTCATCGAATCATTCTTGTTAAAATTCAAGGCGGCATCTGTTCCCAAAAAACAAATTTTATTAAAACAGTTAAAAGATAAGGCGTCCCAGGCTCATTTCACTAAAAAAGAACGTAAGCAATTAAAGCGAGTCTACAAGTATGAGCTGGTTAAGCGCTCACATTTAATTAAAATTGCAGCTGCTTGGGTTATTACTGTTCCTGCTTCGGGACTGTTGGCTGCATTTATATTTTTTGCAATTCGTGGCATGATGATTCCTATGTAAGGTAACGCGCAATAAATAAACTACCCATATTGCGCAGAAGTTTTGTTTGTCTTTTTTGTTACAAAAATAGGCGTGTAGTCGCTCTACATAACTATTTTTGTGGCAAAG
>JABHHM010000114.1 GCA_018671575.1 Methylococcales bacterium
ACAATTGCACATGCAGAAATTACTCTTGATGATAAGGTTGGAATACGTACATCCAAGTACAAATATTTCCGACCAACCACAACTAAAGACAAAGAAATTAATCTATTAAAGCATGAACTGGAACAAATGGAAGAAATGATCATCACCATGGGAGAAGATGATACTCCAGAAACTAACACAGCCAACCCAAAGAAAAAGGGAACTGAAGACGATTACTCAGACTTGTTTGGATCATAACTCTAAGGGGACACGCAACAAATAATTAGGTCTATCTCCGACTATTTAAAACTTTACCCATCAAGAAATTCTATTCTATCGAAGTATTATGTCCAATAAATGTCTGAAAAGGCAATTGATTGACATAATATAAGGTCACAATAAAAGTGGCAATAAAACTGAACATAGCCGCCAGAAAATAACCATAACCATAATACAGAAAACCAAACTGTAAACTGAGATAAGTAAAACCAAAATTACAAATAAAAAAGAAACATTGTAATGACAAAACCACTCGTCGAAAATCAAAATATGACAATAAAATACCTAAAAACATCATCATCACATGAAATAATGCACCCAATACGCCCAACCTGAAAATACCTAATTGTAAATAGTTGATTCCAAAACTGCTGAAAATAGTAGGTGCCAATAAGATAACTGCAAAACACAAACTACCCTGCAAAACAAATAAGTTTCTTAAGCTGGCAACAATGACATCAATAATTTCCTGATGGTTGCTTTCAATTTTGCTATAACTGGAATGATCTTGAATGTTTTTATAATATTTTAAATACCGCTCAAAAAATTGTGTTTCTATACTAAATACAAACAATGCCATGGCAGGCACTAACGTCAGAAATGCCAGAAACATGGCACTGTCATAGTTGGGATAAGAAATGAGTCCACTGTATAATATTTCTCGTTCGGGGGCGAACCACATCAACCATTTATCTGACCAAATGGCTAAATTATAAATCAAACCACTGAGCGCGATGTCCCAATATTTTCTGAAATAACCAAAAATGGCAAAGGGCTTAATAATTGGATGCGGATATTCAACAAAGATACGTCCAACGATACCAAAAAATATAACGGCCAAACCAATGTTATAACCCATTAACATGCCTGCAATTGAAAATTCTGCCGCCAATAAAGCAGCACCACCCAACGCAATACACATACCAATAGCAAAAATACCAGAAACATAGAGGTAGGCTTTCAGTGCAGATAAAAAGGTCGTCACCAACCAGATTCCAGTAATTAAAAAGTAATTACTGAGGGCGGCAAAACCAGTCCAGGTATCCAGGTTTGCATAACCCAGATAAAAAAAGCCTGCAATGGGTAATTGAGTAATGCATAGAATGGCAAAGGCGCCAAATAACATTCCTGGCGCTAAAGAAACATCTTTGGCATAAATTAAATCCGCTAAATAGCGTGTTGCAACCATAAAAACGGGTGCTGAAAAAACCAGAGAGAAGGCGAAATTATAAATGACAATGAGCCGAAAAACAGCCAACTCTTCTAACAATAGAAAGTAGGAGCCAATCGCCATGATGACACCCAATGAAAAAATGGTAAACAACCAGGGTCCTGTAAATACAATGGCTGAAAATAAGTAGCCTTTAACAACACCCGATAAATTATCTTCATTGGATAATTTTCTTAATACAAAACCAATACCAGCCATTTAATAACTCACTTTAGATAACACGCAATAAATAAACTACCCATATTTCACAGAAATTTTGTTTGTCTTTTTTGTTACAAAAATAGGCATGTAGTCGCTCTACATAACTATTTTTGTAGCAAAGAAGACGAACAAAAGATTAGATGAGATTTTTCGAATCTTATGCAACGTGCCAGTAAGATGGGTAGTTTATTTGTTGCGAGTTACCTTACTACTTCAATTAAAAATAAATATTGATGATTCTGCTCTTTTTTTTCTTTTAAAAGATGCTCATTAATACGGCACCAAGCAGGAATATCATTCATTGTACCAGGATCAGTACAGACCACTTCCAATAAATCTCCATTATTGAGCTCTTTGATTTTATCCTGCACACGAATCACGGGCAAAGGACATAATAAGCGTTGAGTATCCAGTTGATGTGTCGACATATTATAAATACCAGTCATTTAAAATATCATTGGGATGACAAGGTTTAACCGTGACTTCTTTTGATTGTTGCTTTTTATCTATAATTTCCACAGTCACTTGATCAGCAGTTCTACCTTGACTAAATCTGGCGGTAATTTGTGCCGCTAAGAGTAGATCTTCATCACTGATTTCATCTCCATCAATCAATGTCAATGGGCCTTTATGACTGATGGAGTGCAAATAAATAAATTGTTTTTTATAGCCTTCTAAAAACCGTGTTTCACCTTCTTCACGAGAAACTATGACTTTGAAATTTGGCTTTGGTCTAATATGTCGCCCGATTTTAAGTAGAATAATATCGTCCAATTCATATTCACGATTGCCACGAAATTTCCACAAATCTGACAATTTTGATGCGTAATTTTCATCCGTTAAAAAACAACAACCACCAGCAGGTTGTGCATAGTCTTCCAGTTCAAATTGTTCTGCCAATGACATTTGTGGCTTACGTGATCGACCACTAAAATCATATAGTTTTTCTCGATCAACCCAATTTTCAAGCTCAGGACGGGTGGCGGGTAAATTTTTAGCACAGAGTGGTCTCAGTAATAAGTCTCCCGCACCAGATTTTCCTGAAATAACGGGCATGGTTTCTTTACGTTGTGACTTAGGACGCTGACCGATCACTTCTCCCGTGATAATAAAATCAAAATTATTTTCTTTAATCCATTCATGGGCTTTTTTCACCATAAAAATTTTACAGTCCAGACAAGGATTCAAATGTGCACCATATCCATGTTTGGGATTCATCACAATGGATTTATATTCTTCAACAATATCAACAATATGTAATTTGATATTCAGTTGTTCAGCAACCCATAATGCATTGTTTCTTTTTTGTTTTTGCTTGTCTTTTTTACGAATGGCATGAGTATGACCTTCCACACAAAAACCTGTAAAAAAATTAATACCTTCAACATGAATGCCTTGTTCTTGAATTACTTTAGTGGCTAATAATGAATCTAAGCCCCCTGAAATGAGTGAAACTGCTTTTTTTTGTGTCATTGTATTTTCTGTTTAAAATTTATTTTGCTGATTATATTCTTTTATTTTGAGTTTAATAACTGCTTTTTCTTTGTCTGATCTTGCCATTTCCAGCAACCATTTCAAATCGCTTTGAATCAATAACTGTTGATTCAGGTTTTTCCTCGCATGAATCAGAATATCACCAAACCACAATGGAACATCCACCGTTTCATTGATTGCTTTTTTTACCCACTTAACAATTTGATCGTAGCGATAAGGATGGTGGTAACCCATTTCATTGGTAATTTTCAAACTGTAAGGATAAAAATAGTCCTTGTGATAGTACAGCGCAATATCACAAAGTTGATGAGATAAATCAACTTCTTTTTTAATGGATGATAAATAAGTCGTGCCATATCTTAACGCACTATAAAATAATGGATCAAGATGAGTGGTTAAAGCCGTTGCATCATATAGCGTCGATTGGTTTTTATGCTGCTTTAAAGTGTTACTATAAGAAGGATCAATGTGAGCTGACTGCAACCAAAACCAATCTGCCGCCAAAGGTGAAAAAGGGCCTGTTATAGATTTGAATAAAGTAGGTGATTCAACAAAAAGTGGCTTTTGCGGTGTATTTTCAAAATTTTGATATGAAAATTGAGCATTCCAAATAAAAAAACCTGCAATAAAAATGACAAATAAATTATTTTTCATCGAAAAAAATGTCTATAAATTCTTTTTAGAAAAAATCAAACAACTCAAATAAATGAGGATAAAGCTATAACCAAAAGTATAAATAATGGGTGAAACAAGTTGATACAGCGTGATATTTGTTCGATTGATAATAGCAGAAGTTAAGTCATACACACTAAAATTAGGTAAAAAATAGTATAAAACCTGGCTAAAAATATTAAGCAGGGAATTCTTATCCGCCTGACTAAATAACACAAACTCATCCAAGCCATGGCCAATAAACCAGAGTGCAATACAATACAACATGGCTTGAATGGGTGACGTGATATTGACAAAAAAGTAAAAACAACTGATGGATAAAATGGCTGATAAACAGATAAAAAATATTTGTATCAGTGGAAAAAATAACCATTGTTGTTCAATGACTCTGAGCAATACCAAATCAATCAACAACAGGCTTGAAGACAATATAATAACAACCGACACAATACCCAGATAACGTCCCACTAAATATTGAAACCGACTAATATCGGTACTTAATGGTAAAACAAATAAGTTTTGACTGAATTCTTTTCGCCATTGTTCAAAGGTATAAATCCAGGCAAATAAATGAATTAACAGGGTTTGGCTGGCTAATAAAATATTTTCAAATAATCGAAAACGTATCCCAATATCAACCGTTGACATCAAAGTACCGATACCAATTAAAAAAATAGTGGTGATAAGAAAAAAAGATGTTATTTTTTGTCTTAATAAAGATAATGCCGTGTAATAAATGATGGTTTTGATGGCGTACATATGTCTATTAATTTAAAATTTTATCCGCTGTTTGAATGGCATCCTTAGCCGATTTCATGCCTCTTAACCATGGCTGAAATTCCAATACTTCACCCTTCAAATTATTGAGTGCTTCAATGGCTACATCACGATCAGGATAATACCCATATTGCAAACAATACCATGGTTTACCATTTAACTGCATCCTAAAATAAATTGATTTATTGTTGATGTTATATTGTTGCGCTAATTCAAGTAATTTCACCTCATCGTAAGAAGCGGCAATTTGAATCATAAAACTGTCATCGGGTTGGTTATTAATCCAGTCATTGTGTTTTTTCCACGGATTTTTTTTATACGCTGCCAGCTGTAAAATTTCAGCCATTTTTTTACCAGATTCTTTTGGAATTTTAACAGGTTTCGTCACATTGGTAATTATTTGAGATGTTATTGGTTCTGTAATGACCTCTTTAGGCATTTGTTTTTGCTGATTGGTTTTGTAACCAAAAAGTGTCATAAAATGTTCCGTCATCAGATGAGTTTCTTCCGTTACACTTTGAATATAAGCAATTTGTTGCTCTGTTCTTTTGGTTTGAGCATTGATCATTGGCTCTTTAAAAAAGGCTTTTTTCTCACGTTGTAATTGCTGACTTAATTTAACTTTGTAATACAAGTTGGTTTGCTGATCAAAATTACTTTTTAATTGATCAAATTTTTGGACATTATCATAAACACGATGATACATTGCCTCTATCGTTGCCTTTTCTTGCTCAGAAGACATATTCCAACTTTGCATTATTTCTGCAGGGGACATCCCAATCAACTTCATTTGCAATTGGTAAAATGTTTGATCATCCTGACCTGATTTTTTTCTATATTCATCCGATAGTTTGATGGTGTCCGCGGTTAATGCCAGAATTTTTATTCGTATTTTATCCAAATCCTCCATGCCTGTTGTATTAATATAATTGGTCGGTATGGTTTGATTTAAACGATTATATTTAATGATTTCTGACGTTTTATTCGTCTTATTATCTATCGTTGGTTTTGTCTGACTGCAGCTCATTAAAAAACTGCTACAAAGTAATATTAACCAGCTTATTTTTTTATTATTTTTCATTATTTATTTGGTTGCT
Organism: Methylococcales bacterium; assembly: GCA_018671575.1. Taxonomy (GTDB): domain Bacteria; phylum Pseudomonadota; class Gammaproteobacteria; order JABHGC01; family JABHGC01; genus JABHHM01. The sequence goes on from JABHHM010000114.1 coordinate 5,731, forward strand.
CTTCTTTTCCAACGTTTATAATCGGATGATTTAATTAATCGACTATACTCTGGATGCTTTTCTATGGTACTGAACGGCATTTTAACTTTAAAGCGTCTGACCAGTTGATTCATCATATTAATGGATTGTCGATAATTGTCGGTGATTAAATAAGCTCTTAATAATGACCAATAGGCATTCTTATAAGACCTATCTGCTAATATCGCACCCTTTGCATTAGCGATTGCTTGAAAATAGTTTTTTTGTGTATATAAAATGCTTGATATCAGGGTATAAATACCTGCATCACCACCAATTCTCAAATTAAAACTTTCTAAAATTCTCACCGTATCGTCATATTGTTGATTGTAAAAATAATAATCCAGTAAAACCATGGTTAAACTGACATCTTGCTTATGGTCTTTTGCCAAAGCATAAAGCGCTTTTTTATAAATTCCCTGATCTTTCGTTAAACTGGCAATGGCAACTTGTCGGGTTAGATATAACCTGCTATTTTGAATATATTCTGGTAATATTTTATAAGCCTCTAACCAATCTTTATATTTTTTATTTTGCTCCATTTCCGCCAAATCAACCAACTGATCGATGGTTTTTTTTGTTGGTTTTTTAGTACCAAATAATGTTGTCCAAATTGACTGATTACTAGGGTAAACCAAACTCGTCAATTGTCTTAAAGCAACGGAATAAAAATCTCCTTGTGAATAATCATACCAATCAACAATACTGACATCACCATAATCATTTTGTTGTAATACCAACTCAATATAACCCAAACTTTTATTTGCAAAATTAAGTCGAATCAACGCATGAATAGCTTTCTCTCTAATGAGAATTCTAATAAACTTAATATCATCACGATAACCCAAATGTTTAAACAGTGAAATATTATGTTCATTAAGGCTATTTTTTATTTTCTTGATGAATGCTTTCTGCTCTTCATCATCATCAAATTGAAAATCTTTAAAGGCTCGTTGAAACAGTCCATCACCATTAACTGATTTGATAAAATAATTATGGTTGCCTGATTTAATTTTATTAACCAGTCTTTTGGCAAACTGCTCATAGAGTTCAACACTTAATATTGGCTCAGGATTTTGTTGTTGATCAGCCAATATTGGAGACATGAAACTGATCAATATAAAAAATATCAATGATAAGATTAATTGCATTAGAGAATCGATTATTTATTAGTGTTAACTCAAGTCTAGGAAAAAATCATGAAAAAACAAAAAATTGATGTGTATTTTGGTAAAAGTAAAATTCATGGCAATGGTTTATTTGCCAAAAAACAATTTAAAAAAGATGAAATTATCGGAAAAATAGACTGTAAACCAACCGATAAGGATGGTCCCCATGTTTTATGGATGAATGAATTAACAGAGGGATATTTGGTGTTAAATGAGCTAAAATATATTAATCATAGCACCAAACCCAATGCCTGTTATTATGATGACTTCACCGTGGTTGCTTTAAAAACAATCAAAAAAAATGATGAAATCACCCATAATTACGGTTATGACACCGATGAAATATAGAGTATTTTCATGAATAATATTGATACTGAAAACCTTAAAAAACTAAATAATATTGAACTTGAGCGATTAGATTTTTATGGTCGAACATCATTCAATACCCGTCAAATATTAAAAACGGGCTTAACCAAAGCTTTTGTTATCGGTTCATTTATTGCCATTTTATTGTATATTTATTTTAAAATAATTGGCTTATCATTGGCTTTATTTTTATCCTTTATGGTTTTTTGTTTTCTATTTCGCATCAAACCTAATATGCATCTTGAATACATGATGACAAGTGATGATATTCGAGAATACATCCTTCATATTGAAGGAGACAATGGGTTTATTCAACAATTTGAAACCAAAATAACCGACTTCAATGAAGCAGAAAAAGTGGCATTAAATTATTCTAAAAACAAACAATTTGATGAAATCTATATTCCTGACTATTTTGAAATTATAAAAAAACTACGCTTAATTGAGAAATAACATGTCAATTCGACCCTACAAGAACATCCAACCCAATCTTGGAAAACGAGTATTTATTGATGACTCTGCCATTGTCATTGGTGATGTAAAGTTAGCTGATGATGTGTCTGTCTGGCCAACCGTGGTGATTCGTGGGGATGTTAACTTCATCACCATTGGTGAATCAACCAATATTCAAGATGGCAGCGTGCTACATGTTACCCACGGCAGCAAAAACTATAACCCTGAAGGCTTTTCATTAACCATTGGTAATAATGTAACCATTGGACATAAAGCAGTTTTACATGGTTGCAAAATAGGCAATAACTGTCTGATTGGCATGGGGGCTATCGTACTTGATGGCGCGACCATTGAAGACTTTGCCATGGTCGGAGCGGGTAGTTTAATTGCTCCTGGAAAACACGTTAAATCACATGAGCTATGGGTCGGCTCACCAGCCAGAAAAGCCAGAGACCTTAAAGCTGAAGAGATTGAGTTTTTACATTACTCGGCCGAGCATTATGTCAGGCTAAAAAATGATTATCTGTAATAAGGGACGATTCAAAATTAACCTTTTACATTGACTCGACCTTTTGTCCACAGGCTTCGTTACTCAAACAGTTGCATAGTTCGACTATGCGCCTGTTTTCGTGCCTTGCCTGTGAACAAGCTCTCTTTGCAAATTATATAAGGTTATTTTAGAATTACCCCTAATTCTAAAATTTATTGTCAATCATACACACATTAATAATTAACAATATTATATAATTAGATATTGCTTATATAGTAACTTTCTGTTACTATGATTCCGTTGATTACAACAAATCTTTAAACATTTAATTGAGGAGTTTTATTATGAAAAACTTAATAAAAACTGTTGCTATTATTGCTGCATTGACAGCATCTTCTGCTCAAGCTTGGTGGGGCGGACCTTTCAATAACAATGGTTACAACGGTTACAATAACGGATATAACAGCTTTACTGATGGTTTTATGGACGGTTTTATGGACGGTTCATTCAGCTTTAGTATGAACATGAACAGTCGTGTTCGTGGTAATGGTTATGGCAATGGATACGGCTATAACAATTACAACAGTGGTTATGCTCCTTATTATGGTTACCCTGTTGCTCCTGTTGCTCC
>JABHHM010000113.1 GCA_018671575.1 Methylococcales bacterium
AAAATCATTTTTAAATTTTTCTGGAATAATGAATGGGCTTGAACCATCACGACCACCAATGTGGTGATGAGATATTTTTGTTGATAATTCATTTTTCATAAATATTTTTAATATTCAAATTTAGGAATGTTGATCTTTGATTTTATATGAATCAGTAAATCAAATATTGTAGAATTAAAGATTTCATTTCTCTCTTGCTCATCTTTATTATTATGAACTAAATACCTATGGTTACAAGGTTGTAACTTACAAAAAATAGATTATACATAACAATATTACATCCATTAGGAAGCTGTTTGAGAATTCATATTTTTATCATATCAAGGCATAAAATTGTCAAAAAAATAGCAGTTGATCGTTGTAAATGAATATTTTGAGTTCATTCTGACTATAGGAAAAATGTATTTTGATATATTCAGCTCTAAAAATACGCACCCAAATAAATTAAGCGCGGCAATAAACTAAAGATATCTACCTTACTGGCCGATAACTATAATCGAACATACTTTTAAAATGAGAGAAAATACATGAACATTCTTGTTCTTTACCCACGACTTGTTAATTATGTTGGTGAATATTATGACATGCAGCTGGGATTGGCTTATATCTCAGCGACCATGAAACAATTTGGTTATTCGGTGACAGTGGTCAACCTAAATCATGAAAAAAGAACAGTTGAAGCGGTACTCCAGGATGTTTTGATCAATCATCAAATTGATGTACTGTGTATTGGTGGTCAATCAACTGACTACAACCGAATCAAACGAGTGATCACCTTATCCAAGCAAATTTCTCCAGGAATCATCAGCATTGTTGGCGGCGGTATTGTCAGCAGTATGCCCAAATTAATACTTGAAAATCTAGGCATGACTTTTGGCGTGATTGGTGAAGGTGAAAAAACCATCATTAAATTATTGCAAACGATGGAAACCAATGGTGATTTTAGTCAGATCGATGGCATTATATATATTGATTCAACAGGACAAGTCATCCAAACAAAACCTATCAAAGTTTCAAAAGATCTCGATAGCATTGCCTATCCTGATTATGAAGGCTTTGGCTTAGGCACTTATCTTGATTTACAATTACCCAATGACAGCCTGTATCTCTACCCATATGACAAACCACGTATGATACCCATGATTTTCAGTCGATCATGTCCGTATGCTTGTACTTTTTGTTATCAACCAACGGGACGAATTTATCGCAAACGTTCCATTGATAATTTTTTTACTGAATTAGATCAAGTGGTGAATAAATATGATGTAAATCTATTGGCCGTTTATGATGATTTGTTTTCTGTAAAACGAGACAGAAGTATTGAATTTTGTGAAAGAATCAAAGACTACAAACTCAAATGGATTGCTCAAATGCGAGTGGATATGGTGGATAATGAATTGCTAGGTATTTTAAGCGATGCAGGCTGTTACAATATCAGCTATGGTCTTGAAAGCATGGATGATACCGTTTTAAAAAATATGAAAAAGAAGACCAAAGGCAATCGAGTTGCAGAAGCATTGGAAGAAACCTATCAAAATAACATTGGCATTCAAGGAAACTTTATTTTCGGTGACAGTGCAGAAACGATGGAAACAGCCGAAAAAACAATTAAGTGGTGGAGTCAGCACAAAAAATTCACCATCAATTTATTTCCAATTTTAACCTATCCTGGCTCTGGACTTTATCTGGAATCAGTACAAAAAGGCATTATCAAAGATGAGGTAAAATTTCTGGAAGACGAATGTCCAATGATTAATGTTTCTAAAATTAATGATACGGATTTTTCTAAATTACTAACGAAGTTGAATCGTCTAAATACTGAGCATGGCTACAACGGTCAACTCATTTCAGTCAAGCAAGAAGGTCACGACACAATCAAAGGCATGTTGTACACCGCTGAAATCGAATGTCCGCATTGTCACAAAACCAGTATTTATAAAAACCTACATGATAAACGAGGCGTTAAACTCATCACAGCGTGTCGTCATTGCAATCAGCGATTTGACTTGCATATTCCCCAGCTCTCGGAACAAACTCTTAACAAACGATTTGATGAAATACTTGAAGAGACTAACGGAAGTCGAATTGCCATATGGGGTGCAGGCGAACATACTCTATTTTTACTGGAACGGACCGTACTTGGAAAATCCAATATATCGTGTATTTTTGATAATAATAAAATGAAAAACAACAGTGAGATTAACAACGTCAAAGTAATTGCACCAGCCCCCGTCAATTCAGATGACATCAAACAATATGCTGATGTCATTGTTATTTCTACTAAAGCACATGAAAATACGGTTTATAAACAGCTCTCATATTTAGAAGACTCTGGCATCAAGTTATATAAATTGTATTGTCAGGACAAATTGGACAATTTACTCGATTAAATAATTCCATGAACATACAGAACTTCAAAGAACATCTTAAACAGGCAAATTTGCCAGATAATCTCACTGATGGATTTGAATGTCGTGCAAATAAATTATGGTTTGATGCCAATCCTGATTTAGATATCATTATTAACTTCTGGCAACAACAAATAATAAACCAAACTTTTTCATTCGTTGTTTATGGCGCAGGAACACTGATCGAGAAAATTTTCAACACAATACCTCAGGTACATTACAATTCATCTTTAGTTGCTTTTGTCGATATGAAAGCAGGCAGTCGAGATTTTTCCCATTTTCCCGCCCCTGTTTTACCTCTTCATGTATTAAACACATTAAGCTACGACAAATTAATTTTATGCCATCCTTTCGCTGAACAAGACATGTACGAAAAAGCTTGTCAACTTGGTATCATAGACTCAAATATTATTCAGGTTTATACCAGTAAAACCTTGCAAGACTGGCAACAGCAGTGCTTGGAAAAAACGATTGCTCTGCAACAACAACGAATTGAAAAAACCAAGAAAAAACTTCCTCCCGATAAAAAAACATTGGTTTATATAAATGCCAATGGCCCTGTCATTATTCATCCCAAAATATTAAAAGCATGTAACGAGCCTGCATTCAATATTTTCCATTGTCACTTATCCGTTCTTGGCCATATGGTTCCATCAACCACCGATTGTGATTACGATTTTGATTGTGGCTCATCACTCGGACTCTGTATTGCGATTATTTCAACCATTAACCCCGACGTTATTTATGTCAATGACAATGGTCTATTGAAGTATCAGATTGCACCATTAATCAAACTGTTTTTTGACCAGAAAATATTTATTTATGAACCGTATGACACCATTGCATCCATTTACTCTGACGCATCAACGTTACAAGCTATTGATATGACAGCCAAAGATATTGATTATTCATTGGCGACCGAAGCTTACTTATTTGAACAATCAAACGGTGTCATTCACAATGATAATGGTTTACCCATTCATCAATTATTGAAAAAACATCATACTAATCATTTACATTTTCACTCTTATTTAGGACAAGAAGATATCGTATTTATTGACAAAAATCACTTTAGCACACCAATTCATTTGGTCTTTGCTGGCAGTGTTCTTCCTAGCAATGCGGCAAAAGAAGTTCATTGTGACCAAATGTTATTGCCTTTCTTTAAAGTTTTAGTCTCGCAAGGTTTCAAGCTAACGGTTTATGTTTCAAATGCCAAAGATAGAACTGATTTAGATGACTTATTCCATGAGTTTTTGTTTTTTGCCAGTAAAAATCCCTTGTTTGAAATTTTTCCTTTTACACCAAGAGATCATTTAATAAAAAAAATTGCATCTGCAGATTTTGGATTGCATTTATTTCCGCTACCTAAAAACGATTCTACTCGAAGTGCGATGTATGAAACCAGTATGGCGAGTAAAATTCAAACTTATATTGCGGCAGGCTTACCCATTATTACAGGTCATTTTTTAAAGCCTATTGCTAAAATCGTAAATGACAATCAGATTGGAATGGCGGTCAATGATGAAGATATTAATACTTTGAAAGAGATTGTCTGGAATTGTGATTATCAACAACTCAAACAAAATGTTAGCTTGATTCAAAAACAAACCACCTGGCAAGCACATTTAGCTGAGTTAGAAACTTTTTTACGAGAGATTTGTCATTCATAACTTTTGTAATAAACCACAAAGTTCAGACAATCCAATTGCTTCTATATTCTTACCTTTTGGATAGCGTTCATCGCCAGCATAAACAACAAATGCTTTACTTGGCTTGATGTCGTCAATTGAAATATGAAAACCTTTACTGACTGTTGTTGCGATACTACGTTTTATTTCAATTGCCCATACTCCATTCTTTCTTCCTAAATCTAATATCAGATCAATTTCTGCGCCTGCTGAAGTCCGGTAATAGCTCACTTCTGTACGTTCAGGTGCTGAATTTATCAGATTTTCGATGACAAACCCCTCCCAGCTTCCACCCGTGACAGGATGCCCAAGTACATCTTCACTGTCATCTAGACGTAAAAGTGTATGTAGCAAACCACTATCACGCAGATAAGTCTTGGGTGATTTCACCAAGCGTTTATTTACATTTGTATGATAGGGAGGTAATCTCCTGACTAACAATAAATCAACCATGAGATCTAGATACTTGGCAACGGTTTTTCCATCGATAGATAAGCTCTTTGCAATTTTGGCTGCATTAAAAGGAGATCCTTGACAATGTGCCAACATTGTCCAAAAACGTCGTAATGTTTCTGCGGGTATTCTTGGCCCAAGTAGCGGAATATCTCGCTCTAGATAAGTTTGAATAAAGTTGCTTCGCCAAATAACAGACTGTTGATCATTAACTGCTAAAAAACTTTGAGGAAAACCTCCTCGAATCCATAAATCTTCAAACTGCTCATATTCAACTTCTCTCACATCAAGTGGTGATAGTTCTAGATATGCAATACGACCCGCTAGGCTTTCGCTTGATTGCTTAAGTAAATCAAGTGATGCAGAACCCAATAATAAATATTGTCCTGATGGATACCCCGAAGCTATTCCTTCATCAATTAATCCACGTAGAATTTGAAAGATGCCAGGCAAGCGTTGAACTTCATCTAAAATAACTAATTTTTCACGATGTTTTAATAAATAACCTCTTGGATCTTCTAATTTTTCCAAATCTTGAGGATTTTCTAGATCAAGATAGATACTCTCTATATTTTTACCAAGCTCTTTAGCGAGTGTAGTTTTACCCACTTGCCTTGGTCCGAGTAGCGTTACAGCAGGAAACTGGGCTAAATATTGTAAAACTAGAGGCTTAATTATTCGACTAATCATCCTTGTAATTATGGACTATAGATCCATAATTACAAGGATGATTAAAGAATGGATTCTTTTTAATATGACATTAATACTCAGAACAATCCCTAAAAAACTGATTAAATCGAGAAACGGCATTTTCAAGATGATGCACCTCTCGATACTGAATAATATTATCAGTCATTGCTTGATAATCTGCCTGTTTGATTAAACCAGGTAATGTTTTAATATCAAAAGTGTCGACCACAATGCCTAAACCATTATCACTGACCCATTTAGCCATAATTTCAAGATAACTTCCAATAATCACTGGCAGTCCAGCAGCTAAATAAGTAGACAATTTAGCAGATACGGTTACTTTGTGTGATATGAGTTGTTGTGTATTTGGGCAAGGTCGTCCAAGTAATAAACCATAATCATATTTTTCAGCCATGAGTTTTAACAAATCATGAATTGGCATGGCAAGATTTAAATCAAACAAATCCTGTTTGGCTAATTCAAGATAATCTTGATAATTATTTTTAAGGTATACAGGATCTTTGCTGGTAGTATATGCAGTCACAGGAAAACCCAATTTTACCAAATCTTGAAACACATCTATTATTTGATTATCACCGTACATAATGGAGGACAAACGTGATTCGGTAATTCTACCCGCCCAAATTAACCGTGCAGGCTGATGACAATTAGCTCGAGGTGCAAGATGGAAATTCTTGCTGATAAAAGGGGGGAATTTTAACACTTGTGCTTTTTTAAGAAACTCAGATAAAACAGGCCCACTTTCTTTAGTAACAATACCAGTCAAATTCTCAATACACCAACTTTCGGCTTCCACAGCTAATTTGACATCATTTTTATGCCAATATGATTCTTCATTTAAAATCATTGGGTCATCGAATGTGAGTGCTAAAAAATCATAAAACTCACCAATGACTTTATGTTTTGGAAAAGCCAAAGCAATTAATAGTGGCAAATAGTTACCCGTGGCATAATGTTCTTGGACACAAATCAAATCTGGTTTTAATTGCTCTGTTAATTGTAAACAAATTAACAAGCTATTTTGTGCATTCAAAGTCACATCGAAGGAAGGATCAATTTGATCAACTTCAAGATGATCCATTTTTATATTAATCAACTGATATTGGTTTTCAGATTTTAATACCTCAATCACTTTATCATCCATGATTCGACATGAACGAGCATTAATAAAAACCAGACGTTTTTTGTTAGGCTCCGTATCAGTGACTACACTTAATAATTTCGTTGCATTAAAATCAGCTAAACATTGTTCTCCATATTGTTGATTAAGATAAACAGTGATAATTCTTGATTCAACAACACCACAATTCAGTAAATCATCATACATACTATCTTCAAATGCTTGATGAGATAAAACCAATGGCTCTTTTTTATTAACCACATAATTTAATGAATAAACTGACCATGACTCAAGCTTTTGACCTTTTTTTGCCTGGCGATCAATAATTCCCAACAAATTATTAATTTTTTTTGATCCCGACAACTTTTTCAATAAGGCAACCGTATGTGTACCAGCGCCATAAATATAAAATGGCTTATCGCCCAGTCGCTCGATTAAATATTGGCAAACTGCATCAATATCACGTGGAAACCAACCTGATTTTGCCCTTCTTAATAACCATTGCAATGAATCAAATTGCTGAGTTTCACCTGTTTGGGTAATCTGTTTTATAAAGGAATCAGAAGCGCGTAAAATTTTATTTTTCATAACAATGCTATTTTTATAATGTTTAATATTTACCAAAGTGAGTGCTCGTTAATAACATTATGATAAATAATTTACAAAAAAATAGTGCTAATTCACTAATTTAGCTTATTCTTTATAATATGACTTATCACTAAATAATCACCCTGAACAAACCTAATAATACATTTTGTAGTAATTTGGTTTCAACTAACAATAAACTTGGGTTATCAAATGATTGAAAAAAAAAATAATAATAAATCAATTGAGTTTAAAGGTGGCATGTTTACTTTGCCAATTTTACACTTATTATCCAACAATATTAACGAAGTCACGCAACAACTATCTTCAACATTAAAACAAGCTCCCGATTTTTTTAAACAAGCACCCGTCATTATTGACTTATCTTCTGTTTCTAACAAATCATTAGACCTCCACACACTAACTTGGATTCTAAGAGAAAATGATGTTTATCCTGTGGCAGTTAAAAATGGCAGTGAAGAGCAACATCAAATAGCCAATGGCTTACGTATGGCTGTCATGCAAGGCAGTAAAGAAAATTATAAACCCATTACCGAAAATAAGAAAAAAAACCATCATAATTTTGATATCTCTCAAACAGTTTCTGCCGAAAAAAGATCGCCTCTGAATGCACATAATAACGTGTCCTCAGAAACCAAAGTTATCTCTAAACCTGTTCGCTCTGGCGAAAAAGTGTGCTCAGAGCAAGGTGACTTAGTCATTCTAGCTTCGGTCAGTTCTGGAGCGGAATTATCGGCAAAAGGCAACATTCATGTCTATGGTAGTCTCAGAGGCCGTGCCATGGCAGGTATGGATGGTGACCAACAAGCACGAATATTTTGTTTAGGGCTTGAAGCAGAGCTGGTTTCAGTGGCAGGTCATTCAATAATTCCTGAAACATTCACGGATAATATTCGTGGACGACCAGCACAAATCTACTTAAATAATAATCGATTAAATATCAGTCCACTTTAATTTAGGGGATGCGCAATAAATAAACATCCAACTTGCTTGTTTTTTTGCCCGCCTTTTTTGTTGCAAAAATAGTTGTGTAGTTCGACTACACGCCTATTTTTTCGCCTCAAAGGCAAACAAAAATCCTGCACAATTTGGACATTTATTTATTCGCTTCCCCTTATTATTCGGCAATAAATATTCTATGAAACGAAAACCAGAGTTCTTGGATATAATCTCTTAGCAAAATTCATCAATTACTTCTGCCACTAAAAATTCAGTTGTAAGATTATTCAGGACAACTACACTTAGAAGTAATCAACTCTAAATTTAGTTCTCAAAACCAATCAACAGGATTCCCATGTGAGCGAACGTATATTCCGTTTAATATTAGGTGTATCTCTACTGCTATTTTTACTCATGCAGTGGAAATTTGCAATGTACGGTTATGTTATTGTATTAATGTTTGAAGGAATAACCAATTGGCGTGTTCCCATTATTGTCTCAAAAATACGCTATGGAGATCGATATCAGGAATATGTTGATGCCTGTTCAGGTGATGCCAAGATATCTTTTGATGCAGAAAGAGTTTTACGCTTTGCTGTTGCGGCATTTGTTGTTGTCAGTTTGTTGTTCAGTGAAATACTGTGGTTTTTTCCCTGGTTTGTTGGCTTCATGCTCATGATGGCAGGTATTACAAACATCTGTCCAATGGTTATGTGCCTAAGATGGATGGGGTTTAGATAAGTAGGTGGACAATAATAATGCGGTAAATACTGACTGGACAAAAAACTGGCAAAATCAAATTGCCGTGAAAATAACATCCATATTCATATGGTTCATTGGCACACTCATTGTCTGCCTTTCTGTTTATTTTGCCACTATGGTGGAAAAGGATATCAAACAATTTCAAAAGCTAACAACAGACAAAATTAGTTTCCAAACCATACAGCTAATTACAAAAAATCATGTTTTTTCTCCTGACAAATTAACAACCGAATTAAAGAAATACATTCAAAATAAAGCCATTTCCGCCATCAATATTGCATCAGGAAAGCAAATTATTCTGCTAGGTGATATCGGCGAAAAAGATATTCAAGTGACTCAGTCATTAATTGTTCCATTTAATCTACAGAAAAAAAATAATATTTTGGTTACGTTAACTATTTATTACAAGCCCGATCATGAAATCATCCATGCAACACGAGTTAAAATTTTTATTGTCACGGGGTCAATATTAATTTCTTTTGGTCTTTTTCTCATTCTGGTTATTAATAAAAACATACGAACACCCATGAACGCTTTAACCAGTGCCGTGAAAGAATTTTCTGATGGCAAAAGAAATTTTAAAATAGAACTTCAACAGAATGATGAATTTGGTTTATTGTCTAAGTTTTTAAATGATGTCTTTAAGAAAATTGAAAATAATGAGATATTAATAGGCAGGACATTACAGGAATCTATTGATGCTAATAAACTAAAAAGTAGCTTTTTAGCAAACATGAGTCATGAATTAAGAACCCCACTCAATGCAATTATTGGATACAGTGAATTATTGGTCGAAGAAACATCGGATAATGGCCATGAAGAATATACTCAGGATATTAAAAAAATAGAGTCCTCTGGTCGTCATTTACTGGCACTCATTAATGATATATTGGATTTATCAAAAATTGAAGCGGGTAAAATTGAACTCTATTATGAAACAATTAATATCAAATCATTTTTAGAAGAAGTATTTGATATCACACAAACCTTAATGGAAAAAAATAACAATCAGCTTTCATTTAAGGGGGTATTTGACCCCAATAAAACAATAGAAATTGATCTGGTTAGAACACGTCAGGTTTTATTTAACTTAATCAGTAATGCTTGTAAGTTCACTTCGTCAGGAATCATTACGGTTACCATCAATTTCACTACCAAAACAAATCTTCAAAGTGAATGGATTATCATTGAAATCAATGACACTGGCATTGGCATGAATCAGGAACAATTAGACAAATTATTTCAGGCATTCACTCAGGCTGACATCAGTACCACAAGAAAATTTGGAGGCACAGGGCTGGGACTAACCATCAGCCGACGACTGTGTGAATTAATGGATGGCGATATTTCTGTCACCAGTGTTGTCGATAAGGGATCTACATTCACGGTACATTTACCCTTAGGTAGCACGCAATAAATAAACTACCCATATTGCGCAGAAATTTTGTTTGTCTTTTTTGTTATAAAAATAGGCGTGTAGTCGTTCTACATAACTATTTTTGTGGCAGAGCAAGTAAGATGGGTAGTTTATTTGTTGCGAGTTGCCTCAGGGCTTATAAACGGTAATTAAATAACATCAAAATAAAAAATAAATTCACAAATCTTCCACTATTTAAAATACAATCAAAAAAAACATATATACTAAATAGGTAGTGGCGATAAATCTGTAAACTTTTGAGAGGTAGTAGTGTCTAAAATTTTAATGGTCGAAGATAATGAAATGAATAGAGATATGCTTTCTAGACGTTTAAAGAGAAAAGGCTTTGAAGTTTCCATTGCAGTAGATGGACAACAAGCCATTGATATGACGAAAGCTGAAATGCCTGATTTAATTCTCATGGACATGAGCCTTCCTGTAATGGATGGCTGGGAAGCAACCCAAAAGATTAAAGCAGACCCTAAATTGCAGAGCATACCTATAATTGGACTGTCTGCTCATGCCATGTCAGGTGACCGTGAAAAAGGGCTAGAAGTTGGCTGTGACGAGTATGAAACAAAGCCAGTTGATCTACCCCGATTATTAGAAAAAGTTAATGCCCTTTTATCCTAAAAGAAAAATTGAAATGTTAAATTCTGCTTCAAATTAAAATTGAGCATTTAAAACCCATTAAGATATCACAAGGATATACGTTTCGTTTGAGCAGTTGAATGACTCAGCTTTAACTTTTAATAAATAATTTTTTCAACATCTCATAATAGATTAATGACAAATTTTCCAAATCCTCAACCGATACACATTCATTAATTTGATGAATGGTATTGTTTAACGGCCCCAACTCGAGCACTTGCGCACCAGTTGGCGCAATAAAACGCCCATCTGATGTTCCACCAGACGTTGATAATTCAGTCTCTATATTGACTATTTTTTTAATGGCATGTTGAGCAGCCTCAACCAACTTACCTTTAGCCGTTAAAAAAGGAATACCCGAAAGACGCCATTTCAAAGTATAATTTATGTGATGTTTTTCAAGCAACTGAGTCACTCTGGACTGTATTTCTTCACTGGATAATTCCGTTGAATATCTAAAATTAAATTGCATTTCTAATGAGCCAGGCACAACATTTTCTGCGCCAGTTCCAGAATTTAAATTAGAAACTTGAAAAGTTGTTGGCGGAAAAAAATCATTGCCTTCATCCCACTTGATCTGGCAAATATCCTTTAAAAAATTGGCAACACGATGAATCGGATTATCTGCTAAATCAGGATATGCAACATGACCTTGTTTTCCCTTAATAGTCAGCTTACCATTCAGAGATCCCCTTCTACCATTTTTAATCACATCGCCCAACTGTTTTGAACTTGATGGCTCACCCACTAAGCAATAATCAATTTTCTCATCTCTATTTTCCAGAACATCAACAACCTTCACTGTGCCGTTAACACTTGGCCCCTCTTCATCACTGGTAATTAGATAGCCAATAGAACCTTTAAAGTTTGAATGATTTTGAAAAAATTTTTCAGTGGCTGCCAACATTGCCGCAATACTGCCTTTCATATCCGCAGTTCCTCGGGCATACAACAGACCATCTTCAATAGTCGGTACAAATGGTAAATATTTCCATTTTTCTGCTGGTCCAGTAGGAACCACATCCGTATGACCTGCAAAAACAAATAACGGACCCTCAGTACCAAATCTTGCCCATAAGTTTTTTACCTCAGCAAATGGTAGCCATTCAACCTTAAAACCCAGAGGTTGAAGAATGTTCGCAATCATATCTTGACATCCCTTGTCTTCTGGGGTGATTGATGCCTTTTCAACTAAAGCCTTGGTTAAAGTTAGTGTTCTGGAGTCCATAATATTGCTCAATTTTTATAATGTTTTTAGTCGCCACGCAAAAGTTCGTTAATACTCACTTTCCCTCTTGTTTGTTCATCCACCATTTTAACAATCACTGCACAACTTAAATTATACTTACCATCTTTTGATGGCAAAGTACCAGGCACAACAACTGCACCAGCTGGCACTCGACCATAAGTAATTTCTTCCGTCATTCTATTGTATATTTTGGTACTTTGGCTGATAAATACTCCCATAGACAGAACGGCCCCCTCTTCAACAATGACACCTTCTACAACTTCGGAACGAGCTCCGATAAAACAATTATCTTCTATGATGGTTGGAGACGCTTGTACGGGTTCCAATACACCACCAATACCAACACCCCCTGACAAATGAACATTTTTACCTATTTGAGCACATGAGCCAACGGTTGACCATGTATCAACCATTGTACCACTGTCAACATAAGCACCTATATTGACATAAGAAGGCATCAATACAACTGACGGAGCAATATAGGCTCCTTTTCTTGCGGTAGCAGGAGGAACAACACGTACTCCGCTTTCACGAAAATCACGAGGATTGTAATTTGAGTATTTTGATTCAACTTTATCATAATAATTTGTGAAGCCACCTTTCATAAAGGCATTATCTTCAATTCTAAAAGATAATAAAACTGCTTTTTTAATCCAATCATTGACAATCCATTGCCCATCAATTTTTTCAGCAACACGTAATATCCCACTATCAACGTTATCCAGCACGCAATTAACGGCTTCTTTCGTCTGAGTTTTTACACTTTTAGGTGTTATTTCTGCACGGTTTTCAAATTCTTCTTCAATAATTTGCTTCATATTTTCAATATTTTGTTCCACGCCACACTCCCTAATCTATTTATTTAAAAATTCTAATATTCTTTCAGCAGCTTCACGACATTCATCTAATGTTGAAACCAATGCAATTCTGACTCTGTCATAACCAGGATCAATCCCGTCAACAGACCTGGACAAATAATTTCCTGGTAAAACAGTCATATTTTGTTCGATAAAAAGTTGTTTTGAAAACTTTTCGGCTGAGCCTTCTACTTTTAACCAGATATAGAAACCCGCAGGAGGTATTTCTATCTTAATTTTATGGCCTAATATTTCATTAAATATTTTAAATTTTTGCCGATACAAGTCTCTGTTATTTGAAACATGCTGCTCATCTTGCCAAGCAACAATACTTGCATGTTGAGCATATAATGGCATTGCACAACCATGATAAGTTCTGTATTTGAAAAAATCTTGGATAATATTTTTATCACCTGCAACAAAACCTGACCTTAAACCAGGGACATTTGATCGTTTCGATAAGCTGTGAAATACAATACATTTTTCAAAATTATCATGACCAATCGAAGCTGCAACTTGCAATAAACTCAGTGGTTTATTATTTTCATCCGCATAAATTTCTGAATAACATTCATCGGATGCAATTATAAAATCATATTTTTGAGACAGTTCAATGAGTTTTTTTAATTGATTTTCATTGAATGTATAACCTGCTGGATTTCCTGGCGTACATATAAATAATATTTTACAAGATAACCACAACTTTGGCTCTATATTATCAAAATCTGGCAAAAACCCAGACTCTTCAGTTGCATTGAGATAATAAGGTTTGCAACCTGCCAACAAAGCAGCGCCTTCATATATTTGGTAAAAAGGATTGGGAATTAAAATAGTGCTGTTTTCATCTGGATCAACACAAGCTTGAACAAATGAGAATAATGCTTCCCTAGTACCATTAACTGGCAATATTTGACTTTCAGGATCAATTAAATCAGTTGAAATATTAAAACGTTGTGTAAACCAAGCAGACATCGTCTTCCTTAGTTCAGGCAATCCTTTAGTTGATGGATATTTTGAAATCCCTGTGATTTGACGACAAAGTTCATCAGCAATAAATGAAGGCGGTTGATGCTTGGGTTCGCCAATTGACAGTGCAATATGTTGTTTATTAGAGAGTGTTTTTATTCCTTGCTTCAGTAAGGTCAATTTTTCAAATGGGTATTTATGCAATAAACTTAAACTAGATTTCATAGCTAATCTTTAATTTTTCTGAAAATAATGTAACATTCATCAGATTATTGAGTCATATAGATTGTAATAGTTGAGTATATCAAAATACTCATGAGAATAACACGTTAGGCAACACCCATAATACCCAATGACTCTAATACCTTGCGGAAAGCCTAAAATAACTTTTCGTAGATTCAAAAAGTCGTAATTAATTAAATATTTCGAGGCACACCAATGCTGGACACATTACCCTTATTAAAAAATACAACGTTTCCCTCAATCAATAGAAAAAAATTGGAGCTGCTTCAAATCAATCTGGGTTATATATGCAATCAGCAATGCCTACATTGTCATGTCAATGCCGGCCCAAAACGAAAAGAAATAATGGCATTAGAAACCATCAAACAAATACTAGAGTTTTTAAAATATTCCAGCATAAAAACACTTGATCTTACTGGAGGTGCTCCAGAACTCAACCCACACTTTGAATATATTGTCACTGAAACTAGAAAAATGGGCATTGATGTCATTGATCGCTGCAACTTAACAATCCTGATGGAAGAAGATAAGCAAAATTTAGCTAATTTCTTGGCAGAGAATCAGGTAAAAATAGTTGCCTCATTACCTTGCTATATTGAAGATAATGTTGACAAACAAAGAGGTAAAGGTGTTTACAATGCCAGTATCCAAGGGCTTAAAAAGCTAAATAATCTAGGTTATGGCATGGATTCTAGTAATTTAGAATTAAATTTGGTCTTCAATCCACAAGGAACATCTCTCCCGCCACCGCAAAAAGAACTCGAAGTAGACTATAAAGACAAACTATCGAAACTGGGTATTTATTTTAACCAACTATTTACCATCACTAACATGCCAATTAAAAGATTTGGTAGCACGCTATTATCGTTGGGTAAATTTGATAATTATATGGAGCTACTCAAAAACTCATACAAGCATGAAAACCTAGATCAGGTAATGTGCAGATCACTATTGAGCATAGATTGGCAAGGCTTCACCTATGATTGCGATTTCAACCAAATGCTAGACTTATATTTCAATCATCCGACAAAAACACACATTAAAGATTTAATTGATGAAAACTTTGAAAATGTACCCATTGAAGTTGCAGGTCATTGCTACGGATGCACCGCAGGCCAGGGAAGTAGTTGTGGAGGGTCATTAGACTAGTACTTCAACCATCTTATTTTGTCGAGTAATATTTTAGTCACAAATAATTATAGATTAACACGAGACAAAAAACACCCGACAAAAGATCATGGATGGAGTACTAGAACAATAGCCCTATTTATATTTATACTAAATAGGGCCTTTCAAACAGGCTAATAATTTAAATAATACAAACTTATTTAACTTTTTCAATTAATGCGTAAGCAGAATGATTATGTATTGATTCAAAATTTTCTGACTCAACCACATACGATACAACACGCTTATCATTATTCAATAATACAGCAATATCTCTTACCATATCTTCAACAAATTTTGGATTATCATAAGCCTTTTCAGTCACATACTTTTCATCTGGTCTTTTTAATAAACCATATAATTCACATGATGCTTCTTTTTCTACTAAATCGATAACTTCTTCTATCCACATAAATTCGCATGTAGTTGCAGTCACTGTTACATGAGAACGTTGATTGTGTGCACCATAGTCCGATATTTTTTTTGAGCATGGGCATAAACTTGTCACAGGCACAACAACCTTTATAGACAGATTAGATTGCTGACCATTTATTTCACCAATTAATGTTACTTGATAATCTAACAAACTTTCAACTTTACTGATAGGCGCCGACTTATTAATGAAATAAGGAAATGACATTTCTATATGGCCAGCCTCAGCTTCTAATTTTTCACTCATTTCAGAGAGCATATCCGCAAAAGACTCAACACTAATTTCTCGTTCATGCTGATTTAATATTTCAACAAAACGTGACATGTGGGTTCCCTTAAAATTATGAGGTAAATTCACATACATATTAAAATTTGCTATCGTATGTTGATTCCCCTCACTTCTATCTTTCACGATAACAGGATGCCTAATATCTTTAATACCCACTTTATTAATTGGTATTTCTCTCGAATCATACCTATTCTGTACATCTTCAATTGCATTAGGAGCTTTATTTAAATTTTCTGCACTTTCCATTGCACTACCTTCATATTAATTTGTTCCAAATAACTCGCTGTTTATTTTTGACCACACACGAGACAATCCATATCTTTTTTTAGCTTAATTTTTCTGAATTCATTCATTAAATTATCAACTATTAGAAGTTCTCCATCCAATACATTTCCAACTTCTGCTAAAAACTTAATGGCTTCCACTGCTTGCAAGCTTCCAAATACACCAGGAACAGCAGATAAAACACCATTTTCTGCACATGTTTGACTTTCATCCATAGTATCTTGGTATAAACAGCTATAACAAGGACTATTATCTGTCACATTAAAAACAGTCAGCTGACCTTCAAATCTTATAGTTGCGGCAGAAACAAGCGCAGTTTTACTCATCACACATTGTTTATTAATCTCAAAACGCGACTTATAATTATCGGTTCCATCAATAACAATATCAGCCAGTGAAACCTCTTGACTCAATAATTCACCTTCTAATTTTTGGTCAAATATTGAAATTTGAATATTAGGATTAATTTTTTGGAGCCTGTTTTTAGCAACTTGAACTTTTTTCTGGTTTATTTCATCCGTATTATAAATTATTTGACGTTGTAAATTAGTAATCTCAACGACATCATCATCTGAGATAACAATATGCCCTACACCAGCAGCAACTAAATACATCGATGATATTGAACCTAACCCGCCAATTCCAATGAGTAAAACACGGCTACCTAAAAGCTTTTTTTGTGCTTCAAAACCAAATTGAGGCAACATTATTTGCCTACTATAACGCAACAATTCAGAATCTGAAAGATCATTATCTATGTGTGATTTAGACTCCATTATTTTCTTCTGACTCATTCAGAGGCTTAAATCTCGCAAGAAAAATGCCCAATTCAAATAATACCCACATTGGAATAGCAAGTAATGTTTGTGATATCACATCAGGTGGAGTTAGAAGCATACCAACAACAAAAGCACCGACAACAACATAGGGGCGTTTATCTGCAAGGCTTTCAACCGTTGCTACATTCATCCAAACCAATAAAACTGTTGCAATAGGAACTTCAAATGCAATACCAAAAGCAAAAAACATGGTAAAGATAAAGTCTAAATATCGAGATATATCAGTCATCACTTCAACACCATCAGGTGCAGTTGATGTAAAAAAACCAAAAACCAGCGGAAAAACTATAAAATAAGCAAATGCAGCTCCGCAATAAAATAAAAAAGTACTCGATATCAAAATTGGTGTAACTAATTTTTTTTCGTGTTGATATAAACCTGGCGCTATAAAAGACCAACATTGGAAAAGAATATAAGGAATCGCAATAAAAATAGCGATGACCAATGTTAATTTAAAAGGGGCAAAGAAAGGAGATGCAACATCTATAGCAATCATCACACTAGATGGAGGCATAACTGATAATAGTGGGTCAGCAAATAATGAATATAATTCTGATGAAAATGGAGCAAGGCAAAGAAAACACACTAAAACAGCTAAAACCATTTTTAGTATTTTTTCACGTAATTCAACAAGATGAGATACAAAAGGCTGTTCTATATCATTTATTTTTGTGGTATTACTCAATATTTATCTGCCTAGGAGACTTCCTGAGAATTCAGATTTTCCCAATAAATATATTAAATTTAGTTCTCCTGAGATTTATTCTCGTATTGGAAATTTCTAAATTAATCAATTATCACTCAATGTCTACTTATCTATTTAGTAAACTTTATCTCATTCTAAAAGAAAATCTGAAGACACAATAATTTTTTACTAATCAATTTTATCAGAATTTTTTAACTGGCTTTTAGCTGGCTTTTCTTTATCGAGATCTAATCTTTCTTCTAATATTTCTTCAAGACCAGTTATTTTTGCTTGTTCGTCTAAAATTGTTTTAAGCTCTTCAGCTTTAATCTGTTGATCAATGTCTGTTTTTATTTGACTGACAAAATGCTTCGTTCTACCGAGCATTAATCCCGCTTTTTTAGCTATTATTGGTAATTTTTCTGGCCCAACAACTATTAATGTCACTGTTGCAATTAATCCAATTTCAAAGAAGCCAATATCAAACATCTATAATTAATACCTAACTTTCAACTTTTTCTGTTGTATTTTGCTTCTGAACCTCAATAACATTTGAATTATCACTTAAAACATTATCTTTAGTTTCAATTGTTTCTTCTTCACTTTCTTTTATAGCAGACTTAAAGTTTTTAATTGCACCACCTAAGTCACCACCCAGATTTTTAATTCTTTTTGCTCCAAAAAGAACCAAAACAATCAAAAGTACTATTAATAATTGCCAAATTCCAATTCCCATAAATCACCTTTTGATTGAATATTTCAAACAATATTATTCATCGTCTAGTTCTGAAGATCTATCTAACAATTCTATATAAGCTAACGGTGCTTTATCTCCAGCCCTATAACCACACTTTAATATTCTAGAATATCCGCCAGGTCTTTCCTTGAAGCGTGGAGCTATTTCTGAAAATAATTTTGATACAATTTTACGACTTCTTAGCCTTGAAAACATTAACCTTTTATTTGAAAGAGAATCAACCTTAGCAATCGTAATCATTGGCTCTATTACTTTTCTTAATTCTTTTGCTTTTGGAAGTGTTGTTTTAATAATTTCATGTTCAAATAAAGAAACAGCCATATTTTTATACATTGCTTTTCTATGTGAACTGTTTCTACCAAGTTGTCGACCTGATTTTCTATGGCGCATTTAATTTCCTTCCAACATTTAGCAAACTTAGTCTTTATAATTAATTTTGCTGGACTATATTAATAAAATAATTTAACAATACTAAAATTTAGGTTCGTAGTAAATTGTGAATAATTTTTTATGAATTTAAAATTACATATTTACAAACTAAAAACATTTAAGTTCTCAATCTATCATCATCAAGTAACGATGTTGGCGGCCAATTTTCAAGCCTCATTCCAAGAGAGAGTCCTCTTGATGCCAACACATCTTTAATTTCTGTCAATGACTTTTTGCCTAAATTTGGTGTTTTAAGTAATTCAACTTCTGTTCGTTGAATTAAATCACCTATGTAGTAAATATTTTCTGCTTTTAAACAATTTGCAGACCTAACTGTCAACTCCAAATCATCAACAGGTCTTAGTAAAATTGGATCAATTTCAGGTTCTTGTTCCTCAGGTTCAGGCTCAACTTTACTTTGTAAATCAACAAAGTTTGTTAGCTGATCTTGCAATATTGAAGCGGCTCTACGGACTGCCTCCTCAGGCTCAATCGTTCCATTTGTTTCTATTTCAAGAACCAATTTATCTAAATCAGTTCTATCTTCAAATCTTGCACTTTCTACATTATAGGCAACTCTACTAACAGGACTATAACTTGCATCCAATTGAAGACGGCCAATTGGCTTTGCATCATTTTCTACCAAATTTTTTGCAACTGGCTTATATCCATGACCCGTTGAAATATATAGCGTCATATTTATTTCACCAGATTCTGTTAAATTTGCAATAATGAAATCTGGATTTACTATTTCAACATCATGGTCAAGAAGTATATCTTTAGCATAAACAGGACCAGGACCTTTTTTCTTAAGAGTTAGAACACTAGTTTCCTTTGTGTGCATCTTAATTGCTAAATTTTTAATATTTAACAATATATCCATCACATCTTCTTGAATACCTGTCACAGCACCGTATTCATGAAGAACACCTTCTATTTCTACTTCAATAACAGCATTTCCAGGCATAGATGAAAGCAATATACGTCTTAAAGAATTTCCTAAAGTATGACCAAATCCTCGCTCAAAAGGCTCAAGTGTTATTTTAGCCAACTTATCATTTACAAGATTAACATCTACAATTCTTGGTTTCAAAAAATCTCTTATCGATCCTTGCATAAACAAGTATCCCTCTTAAATAATATGTTCTATATAGATTGCTGCTACTTATTATCATTTTTCGTATATATATCACGAAATATAGAATACAACATTCAATATACAATTTATAATTGTTAGCAATATTTACTTTGAATATAATTCAACTACAAGGTTTTCATGAATATCACTCGGCAACTCATCTCTTTCTGGAATTGCTTTAAATAAACCTTGATATTTTATTGTATCGACCTCTAGCCATTCAGGAACACCTCTTTGCTGTGCATGCTCAATTGCTTCATGTATTCTTGTTTGAGATTGGCTTTTCGTTCTAACAGATATATTGTCACCTGCTTTAACATTGTAGGAAGGGATATTAACTTTGCTTCCATTAACTAAAATAGCGTTATGATTAACTATTTGCCTTGCTTCTGCTCTAGTAGACCCAAATCCCATTCTATAAACAACATTATCTAAACGACATTCAAGTAAAGACAATAAATTTTCACCTGTAGACCCTTTTTGGAGTGCAGCTTTTTTATAATAATTTCTAAACTGTTTTTCCAATACTCCATATATTCTACGAAGCTTTTGTTTTTCTCTTAATTGAATACCATAATCAGTTGTTCTATGTCGTTTAGAACCATGCTGTCCAGGTAATTGTGAAATATTGCACTTATCTTCAATACTTCTTATACCACTTTTTAAGAATAAATCTGTTCCTTCACGCCTAGATAATTTACATTTAGGACCTGTATATTTTGCCATTATATTACCCTATTTCTCTACCAAACATCATAATCACTTAAACACGTCTTCTTTTTGGTGGTCGACACCCATTATGTGGAATTGGTGTTACATCTGTTATATTAGTGATTTTAAAACCTACTGAATTTAATGCTCTAACTGCAGATTCTCTACCAGGCCCTGGACCTTTCACACATACTTCAAGATTTTGCATGCCATAATCACGTGCAACCTGACCAGCTTTTTCTGCCGCAACTTGAGCCGCAAATGGAGTGCTCTTTCTTGACCCTCTAAAACCAGATCCACCAGCAGTTGCCCAACAAAGTGAATTTCCCTGCCTATCTGTTATAGTTATAATCGTATTATTGAATGATGCATGGATATGGGCAATTCCATCTACAACATTTTTAATTTTCTTTTTACTCTTACCTTTCGTAATACTCATCAAACAACCTTATTTTTCAAAAATATTCATTTTATGTTATTACAATAATATTTTTCATAGTATTGCCAAAAGAGAATACTTAAATCCCCTTCATAGATAACTTATTTTTTAATAGGCTTTCTAGGTCCTTTTCGTGTTCTTGCATTCGTTCTTGTTCTCTGCCCACGAACAGGTAAACCTCTTCGATGCCTTATTCCTCTATTGCAACCAAGATCCATAAGACGTTTAATATTCATTGATACTTCACGCCTTAAATCACCCTCTACAATGAGCTTTCCAAGTTCTACCCTTAAATTTTCTAATTCAGCATCCGATAAGTCTTTAATTTTTCTGCTGGTTTCTATTCCTATAGAGGAACATATTTTTCTTGCTGTAGATCTTCCAATTCCATAGATATGCGTTAAAGCGATTTCACTATGTTTATGATCTGGAATATTAACACCTGCAATTCGTGCCATTAGGCTTCTCCAACTATTCGTACTTTATTAATATATCACATTTTGATAATACTGTTAACTTCTAAAAGCATTCTTATTAAAATACAGAAGCTATATATTTAGTATTTTTAAAATCTATCCTTGTCTTTGCTTATGCTTTGCATCTTTACTACAAATCACTCTAACAACACCTTTTCTTTTTATAATTTTACAATTTCTACACATTTTTTTAACCGATGCACGTACTTTCATAATTACCTCTACTATTTTTTGATCCTCAAGAATCAATCAATACTTATTTTAAACTTCCAGATTGAGAATAACCTTTCATATTTGCTTTTTTCATCAAGCTTTCATATTGATTCGACATTAAATATGTTTGAATCTGAGCCATAAAGTCCATCACTACAACAACTATTATAAGAAGTGAAGTACCACCAAAATAAAATGGAACATTCCAATAAACGATCAAAAACTCTGGAAGTAAGCATACAGATGTAATATATATTGCACCAGCAAAAGTCAAACGACTCATTACTTTATCAATATAATGTGCGGTTTGCTCGCCAGGTCTTATTCCTGGAACAAAAGCTCCAGATTTTTTAAGATTGTCTGCCGTTTCTTTAGAATTAAAAACTATAGCCGTATAAAAAAAACAGAAAAAAACAATTGCCAAAGCATACAACATAACATACAAAGGCTGTCCAGGAGAAATCATATTTGTAATTTCTCTCAACCACTCCATACCTTCAGCTTTCCCAAACCAGCCACCTAATGTAGCTGGAAACAAAATAATACTTGATGCAAATATTGGAGGTATAACACCAGCCATATTAATTTTTAGAGGCAAATGACTACTTTGTGCAGCATACATTTTACGTCCTTGCTGTCGTTTTGCATAGTTAACAGTGATTCTTCTTTGACCTCTTTCAACAAAAACAACAATTGCTGTCACAAGTACAGCAATAAAAAGTAAAAACATAACCGTTAGAGCATTCATTTCACCCGTTCTAGCTAACTCAAGAGTCCCACCAATTGCAGACGGTAAACCCGCAACAATACCAGCAAAAATTATGATTGATATCCCATTACCAATTCCTCTTTCAGTGACTTGCTCACCCAGCCACATTAAAAAAAGAGTTCCTGTCACAAGAGTCACAACAGATGTAAATATGAAACCAAAACCTGGATTTATAACGACATTCAACCCTTCAACACTTTGACTTTGCAAAGCAATTGAAACACCTATGGCTTGAAATGTTGCGAGCGCAACAGTAGCATATCGAGTATATTGCGTGATTTTTCTTCTTCCGTGCTCACCCTCTTTCTTCAATTGCTCTAAATGAGGAACAACAACTTGCATCAACTGCATTATAATTGATGCTGATATATAAGGCATAATTCCCAGTGCAAATAAACTTAATCTTTTTAATGCACCACCTGAAAACATATTGAACATATCAAGAATTGTTCCTTGTTGCTGCTCAAACATTTGAGCCAATGCATTAGGATCAACGCCTGGAACAGGAATAAATGAACCAATTCTAAATACAATTAATGCCCCTAGAACAAATAACAATCTTTGCTTTAATTCTGTTAGCTGTCCTCCTTGACCTTGACCTGACGCCATTACCACACCTTTTATAAATTTCTATTCGACAGAGCCACCAGCTTTTTCTATCAAGTCTTTTGCACCTTTTGATACAGTTAAACCAGATAATTTTACTACTGAAGTTAGCTGACCACTTAAAATCACTTTTACAAATTTAGTGCTCCTTTTAACAACACCTGACTTGATTAACACATCAAGATTCACTAAATCAGAATTAAGCTTTTCTATCTCACCCAATGTAACTTGTTCTGTTATTTTAGCTTTCAATGACACAAAGCCACATTTTGGTAGCCTACGATGTATCGGCATTTGACCACCTTCAAAACCTGTTTTGTGATAACCACCAGATCTTGATTTTTGACCTTTATGACCACGACCACATGTCTTTCCTAAAGTAGAACCAATCCCTCTGCCAACTCTTTTTCGTGATTTTCTAACATTATATTTTAATGAGTTCAATTGCATATTAAGACTCCAAACACTTTGTCATATATGATATCTTATTAATCATACCTCTATTTGCAGGGGTATCAATTATAGTTACTGTTTGATTAATTTTTCTTAACCCCAAGCCATTTGCACATGCCTTATGTGATTTAAGCCTTCCAATTAAACTTTTAATCAATGTCACTTTTAATTTTTTAACATCACTCATCATTATTCCAATATGTCGCTTTCATTTTTACCACGTTTGAGTGCAACAGTTTCAACGCACGTCATATTCCCCAACCCAATTAGTGTAGCTCTCACTACATTTACAGGATTACTAGAACCTATACACTTTGCAAGTACATTTTTTACACCAACAGCTTCAAAAACTGCTCTCATAGCACCGCCAGCAATAATCCCTGTTCCAGGTGATGCTGGCTGCATATAAACTTTTGCTGCACCATGCCTACCAACCAGTGGATACTGTAAAGTCGAATCTTTTAACTTGACTTTATGCATGTTTTTTCTAGCATTTTCCATTGCTTTTTGTATAGCAACAGGAACTTCTTTCGCTTTACCACGCCCAAAACCAATTTTTCCAGCACCATCACCAACAACAGTCAATGCTGAAAAACCAAACTGCCTACCACCTTTAACTACTTTTGCAACCCTATTTACTGTTACTAATTTTTCAATCAAATCATCACTATTTTCGTGTGAATTTCTTGCCATAATAATCGCCTTAAAATTTTAAACCATTTTCTCTTGCAGCATCTGCCAGTGCTTTTACACGCCCATGATATTTAAACCCAGAACGATCAAATGCAACACTAGTAATTCCAGATTCAATTGCTAATTTAGCAATATTTTCACCAACAACTGCGGCTGCATTTTTATTACCTGAATATTCAATCTGCTCAATTATTTTTTTTTGCAATGTATTAGCACAAGCAATAACTTTAGAACCACATGGTGAAATAATTTGTGCATACATATGCTTTGATGTTCGATGTATTGTTAAGCGATTTACATTTAAAATACTGATTTTTTTTCGCGTTTTAATACTTCGTTTTATTCTACCTTTCTTCTTATTCATTTTAATTCCTAACAATTAAAAATTATTTCTTTTTAGCTTCTTTCTTAATAATGATCTCATCGGCATACTTTATACCTTTACCTTTATAAGGCTCAGGAGGTCTATATGCCCTAACATCTGCAGAGACTTGTCCAACTAACTGCTTATCAATACCACTTACAACAATCTCCGTTTGACTTGGAGTTTCAATATTAATGCCCTCAGGTACTGCATAATTAACTGGATGGGAAAAACCAAGCGTTAAATTTAATATTTTACCTTTACTTTGTGCTCTATAACCAACTCCATTCAGCAATAATTTTTTTTCAAAGCCATTAGAAACACCTACAACCATATTATTGATTAATGCTCTTGTCGTACCGCTCATCGCAATTGATTTTTTAGAATTATTTACTACATTTACTGATATTATATTATCATCAATACTTACTATCGAAAGATTGTGTATCTCTCTTTTTAGCTTTCCTTTAGGACCGCTAACTTCAATCACCTTATCAGCTAAACTAACTTCGACACCAGACGGAATATTGATTGGACTTTTACCTATTCTTGACATTACTAATCCTTAATTTATGCTACAACGCAAATTATTTCGCCACCTTGCCTAGCTGAACGCGCTGATTTGTCAGACATAATACCTTGCGACGTTGATACAACAGAAATCCCTAAGCCACCCATAACACTTGGCAAATCATCTTTTGACTTATATACCCTTAATCCTGGCCTACTAATTCTTTTGATAAGCTCAATAACTGGTTTACCCTCATAATACTTTAGATCAATCGATAAATATTTTTTACCATCAACTTCTTCAAGTTGATAACTTGAAATATAACCTTCATCTATTAATACCTTTACGATAGCAACTTTTATTGTTGAAGATGGTAATTTAACTGAACTTTTATTTACCATTTGTGCATTTCGTATTCTTGTTAATAGATCTGCAATTGGGTCTGACATTGACATAATTAAATCCTTAAATTATCTACCAGCTCGCCTTAACTAGACCAGGTATATCACCTCTCATAGCCGCTTCTCTTAATTTATTCCTAGACAATCCAAATTTTCTATAGAAGCCATGTGGCCTGCCTGTTAAATTACAGCGATTTCGCCCTCTACAGGGACTAGAGTTTCTAGGTAGTTTCTGTAACTGTTTAATAGCAATTTCTTTTTCTTCATCAGTAGAGGATGGAGATTTTATAACTGCCTTGATTTTATCTCTTTTTAACTTGAACTTATTTACAGTTTCTTTTTTTTGTTTTTCTTTCGCTATCATGCACTTTTTTGCCACGATTATTTCCTTACTTATTTTTTGAATGGAAAACTAAACATCTCTAGAAGAGCTTTACCTTCCACATCATTTTTTGCAGTGGTAGTTATAGTAATGTCTAAACCACGAATCACATCAATTTTATCATAGTCAATTTCTGGGAATACAATTTGTTCTTGTATTCCAAGACTGTAATTACCACGACCATCAAATGATTTCGCATTTAAGCCTCTAAAATCACGTATTCTAGGTATACTAATTGAAATCATTCTATCAAGAAATTCATACATTCTATCTTTTCTCAATGTTACTTTACAGCCGATTGGGTAATCATCACGTATTTTAAAACCTGCTATAGACTTTCTTGCTTTCGTCACAACAGGCTTTTGGCCACATATTTTCTGCATATCAGAAACTGCATTTTGAATAACTTTTTTATCGCCTACCGCCTCACCAACTCCCATATTTAATGTGATCTTAGTAATTTTTGGTACGCTCATAATGCTATCTAGACCTAGCTTTTCTTTGAGTTTTGGTCTAATTTCATTTTTATATGTTTCCCTTAATCTGGGTATATAATCTGGCATTTAAATTTTCCTAAATATCAATAATTTCATTATTAGACTTAAAAAATCTAACTTTCTTTCCATCTTCAAGGCATTTAAAACCTATTTTATCTTTCTTATTAGTCTGATTATTAAATATTGCTATATTAGATATATGAATAGGCATTTCTTTATCTATAATACCACCTGTAACACCCTTATTTGGGTTACTTTTGACATGTTTTTTTGCAAGATTTATATTTTCAACCAGAACTTTACTATTAGATATAGACAAAACAGTGCCTTTCTTTCCTTTATCCTTTCCAGTCAAAACAATTATTTCATCGCCTTTTTTAAATTTAATCATAATTAATGCCTCAAAGTACTTCAGGTGCTAATGAAATAATTTTCATAAATTTTTCATTTCGGAGCTCTCTTGTAACTGGACCAAATATTCTTGTTCCGACTGGCTGATGTTGAGCGTTCAATAGAACAGCTGAATTAGAATCAAAACGAATCAAGGAACCATCACTTCTTCTAACGCCTTTTTTTGTTCTAACAACCAATGCGTTATATACGTCACCTTTTTTTACTTTACCCCTTGGCATAGCTTCTTTAATGGTTACTTTGATAATATCCCCTATTCCTGCATATCTTCTATGAGATCCGCCAAGCACCTTGATACACATCACTTCACGAGCGCCACTATTATCAGCAACACCTAGCCTTGTTTGCATTTGAATCATTTTTATCTCCGCTAAATAATTTATTTAGAAATTTATTTTTTAGTATGAATTTCAATAAGTTCCCAACACTTTAACTTTGATATTGGCTTACACTGCTCAATTGTAACTATATCACCTATGTTTACTTGATTTTTTTCGTCATGTGCATGTAATTTCGTAGATTTTTTAATATATTTACCATACAAAGGATGCTTTATGAGTCTTTCTATAAATACCGTAATTGTTTTATCCATTTTATTACTTATTACTTTTCCAGTTTGGCGCTTATTCTTTGCTTGTATATCAGTCATTGTTTCTTTCCAATTCACTTATCATCATATTTATTCTAGCGACATCTTTTCTTGCCTTTTTAATCAAATGTGGCTTAGAAAGTTGTCCAGTGCCTTTTTGCATATTAAGATTAAATTGTTCGCCAAGAATACTATTTTTTTCTTTAATTAGCTCTTCTTTATTCATTTTTCTAAGATCTGTAGCTGCGTTCATAAAATATTCCTAGATACAAATATTGTTTCAATTGGCAATTTTGCAGAGGCTAAGTTGAATGCAATCCTAGCTTGTTCTTCAGTAACGCCGTCAATTTCATATAACATTCTTCCAGGCTGAATCAGAGCAACCCAGTATTCAACACTCCCTTTTCCTTTACCCATCCTAACTTCCAAAGGTTTTTTTGTAATTGGTTTATCAGGAAATATCCTTATCCAAAGTTTACCGCCTCGCTTAACTTGTCGAGTAATTGTACGTCGTGCTGATTCAATTTGTCTAGAGGTAATACGCCCTCTGCCTTTTGCCTTTAATCCAAATGAACCAAAACTAACCTCATTACCAACATTTGCCAATCCACGATTTTTACCTTTTTGCTGTTTTCTAAATTTTGTTCTTTTCGGCTGAAGCATTTTATTTTCCTTCGTTCAAATCAATTTTTTTTATCGTTACTGATATTTGAATGATCGAATATTTCGCCTTTAAAAATCCAGACTTTAACACCAATAATTCCATAAGTTGTATTAGCTTCTGCAACACCATAATCAATATCAGCTCTAAGCGTATGCAGAGGAACTCGTCCTTCTCTATACCATTCTCCACGAGCAATCTCAGCACCATTAAGACGACCAGACACATTAATTCTAATGCCTTGAGCACCAAGCTTCATTGAATTTGTTACTGCACGCTTCATTGCTCTTCGAAACATAATTCGTCTTTCCAGCTGTTGTGCGACACTTTCAGCAACTAAATAAGCATCTAATTCTGGCTTACGAATTTCTTCAACACCAATATGTACAGGCATTCCCATCATTTTCACAATTTCTTTTCTAAGGCTTTCGATACCCTCACCTTTTTTACCTATCACAACACCAGGTCTAGCAGTATGAATCGTTATTCTTGCATTTTTAGCTGGTCGATCTATTTGTATTCTACTAACTGATGCTTGAGATAATTTTTTTCTTAAATATTCCCTAACTTTAATATCAGTATATAAATAATTTGGGAAATCTTGAGAATTAGCGTACCACTTTGACGTCCAATCTTTTACAATCCCTAATCTTATCCCAATTGGGTGTACTTTTTGGCCCATTATTAATTTCCTTTATATTTCTGCTACTGATACTGTAATATGACTTGTTCTTTTTAATATTCGTGCCGCTCGACCTTTAGCTCTTGCTCTTATTCTTTTAAAAGTCGGCCCCTCATCTACAAATATTTTATTAACATATAACTCATCAATATCAAGCCCATCATTATTTTCTGCATTTGCAATTGCTGATTCTAATATTTTCTGTATTATTTTTGCTGCTTTTTTATTGCTAAATAGCAAAACATTAACTGCCTTTTCTACTGGTAGACCTCTAATTTGATCAGCGACTAGCCTTCCCTTTTGCGCGGATAGCCTAGCATATCTCAATGTTGATTTTACTTCCATAATAATTAGACCTATTTATTTAGTCTTACGATCTGCCGTATGACCTTTATATAACCTTGTAATTGAAAACTCACCTAGCTTATGTCCAACCATATTTTCAGTAATCAACACAGGAATATGCTGCCTGCCATTGTGAACTGCAATTGTCAAACCTATCATATCGGGTAAAACCATTGATCTTCTTGACCAGGTTTTAATTGGTTTTCTTGTTTTATTTGCAAGTGCTTCACTAACTTTTTTAATCAAATGCAAATCTACAAATGGTCCTTTTTTAATCGAACGTGGCACGTCATTAACCTCTCTGATTATTTTTTATGTCTCTTGCGTACTATCATTTTATCAGTACTCTTATTTGTTCTCGTTCTATAACCTTTTGTCGGCATACCCCAAGGGCTAACAGGATGCCTACCCCCTGCAGTTCTTCCCTCTCCTCCTCCATGAGGATGATCAACAGGATTCATTGCAACACCTCTAACTGTTGGCCTAACACCTCTCCATCTTGTAGCACCTGCCTTTCCAAGCGAGATAAGACCATGCGCTCCATTACCAACTTCTCCAATAGTAGCTCTGCAATCAATATGAATCTTTCGCATTTCGCCAGACTTCAATCTTAGAGTTGCATATGCACCTTCACGAGCAACTATCTGTATTACAGAACCAGCACTTCGTGCAATTTGAGCACCTTTTCCAGGCTTTAATTCAACACAATGAACAACAGTACCAACAGGTATATTTCTAATTGGTAGTGTATTACCTACATTTATCATTGAATCATTACCTGATTGTATTTTATCACCTATATTTAAATCTTTTGGTGCAATTATATATTTTCGCTCTCCATCAGAATATAATACCAGTGCAATGTTAGCAGACCTATTTGGGTCATACTCTATTCTTTCGACTTTAGCAACAATCCCATCTTTATTTCTCTTAAAATCAATAATTCGATATTTTTGCTTATGCCCACCACCCCGATGTCTGACAGTAATCTTACCTTTATTATTTCTTCCACCACTTTTATTTTTAGTGGCCGTTAAACTTGCAACTGGCCCGCCTTTATGAAGATCTTTTCTGGAATTTTTTACTACAAATCTTCTTCCTGGTGATGTTGGCTTTGTTTTAATATTTTCCATTATTTGGATACCAAATTTAAATTAATCTTACTTTACTATTTATTAGAATAAAAATGAGAATTTCAATCTAACGACTCATATTTTTTATTTTTTTCAACTAGCACCAGAAAAGTCGATATCTTCACCTGGCGATAATTTTACATAGGCTTTCTTTATATTATTTCTTTTTCCTAATTGTCCTTTAAACTTTTTACGTTTACCTTTCAACAAGGAAGTCTGAACAGAAACAACATGAACTTTAAACATCATTTCTACAGCATCTTTAATTTCATCTTTGGTTGAATCAGTTCTTACTTTAAAAACAATTTGTCTATTAATATCAGCACAATTTGAACTTTTTTCTGATATATGAGGAGATAGAATTATTTTGTATAAACGATCTTTCATTTACTTAACCACCTTTCTATTTTATTCGCCGCATCTTCAGTTAGAACTGTATTATCATACTTAATTAATTGAGCTGGGTTTATACTGTTAATATTAGAAACAATATAATTTTCAGTATTTTGAATCGCATTTTCAACTATTTCATTTTTATCAGACAATAATAAATAACATGATTTTACTTCAATATTATTCATTACAGAAATAATTTCTTTTGTCTTTGGTGTTTTCAACTCAATATCATTAACAATTTTAATTCTGTCGTTTCTAAGTAATTCTGAAAATATACAACTCAGTGCTTTTCGATACATTTTTTTGTTAATTTTCTGATTATATTTTTTTGGTCTTGACGCAAAAGTAACACCACCTTTTCTCCAAATAGGACTTCTACTTGTCCCTGATCTTGCACGCCCTGTACCTTTTTGTCTCCATGGTTTTGCACCACCGCCAGATACTTCAGAACGAGTTTTTTGCTTTGCTGAACCACTACGACCATTATTTCTATAGGTTGTTATTAGTTGATGAACAAGGTCTTTATTAAAATCCTGATCATATATTTTATCGGATAATTCAATTTCTTTTACAACACTATTATCAATACTTGAGTGCACTTCAATTTTCATTATTTGCCTTCCTAGCTTTTACAGCATTACTAACAATCAAACGACTTCCTTTTGATCCAGGAACAGCTCCTTTAACTAATAAAACACCATTTTCCAAGTCTATTCTAACAACTTCCAAATTCTGAATGGTATTTTTTCTTGCTCCCATATGCCCTGCCATTTTCTTACCTTTAAATACTCTTCCTGGCGTTTGACATTGACCAATTGAGCCTGGTGCCCTATGAGACAAAGAGTTACCATGCGTTGCATCTTGCATTTTGAAATTATGCCTTTTAACTCCACCAGCAAAACCTTTACCAATTGTAATACCAATAACATCAATTTTTGAACCTAATTCAAACAATGTTCCATCAATTGCTGAGCCAATTTCATAGGAATCAACTTCGGATGAAGTAACTCTAAATTCATACAAACCTGATGCGGAATCAAGCCCAGCTTTCTTAATATGCCCAATCCGAGATTTCGTCAAATTATTTTTTTTATCTCCATATGCAACCTGAATCGCATTGTACCCGTCATTTTCTATTGTTTTTATTTGAGAAACTCTATTGTTATCAATTTTTATTACGCTTACAGGTATTGAACAGCCATCTTCTTTGAAGACTCTAGTCATCCCGCATTTTTTC
This sequence comes from Methylococcales bacterium, assembly GCA_018671575.1. Taxonomy (GTDB): domain Bacteria; phylum Pseudomonadota; class Gammaproteobacteria; order JABHGC01; family JABHGC01; genus JABHHM01. The sequence goes on from JABHHM010000113.1 coordinate 32,064, forward strand.
CCTACTAATCCAATACCCATCATTTTATCCTAAATTTTTTAATTTAATTTGATCTGCACATCAACACCTGCAGCCAAATCCAATTTCATTAAAGCATCTACGGTTTTATCTGTTGGATCCACAATATCCATCAGCCTTTTGTGTGTTCTAATTTCATATTGATCTCGTGCATCTTTATTTACATGAGGGGAAATTAATATCGTAAATCTTTCTTTTTTGGTTGGTAATGGTATTGGACCTCTAACCTGAGCGCCAGTTCTTTTTGCTGTTTCTACAATTTCTTTTGCAGATTGGTCAATTAATCTATGATCAAATGCCTTCAAACGTATTCTAATTCTTTGATTACTCATAATATACTTACTCAATTATTTTAGAAACAACACCAGCACCAACTGTTCGACCGCCTTCTCTTATGGCAAATCTCAATCCATCTTCCATCGCTATTGGTGCAATTAACTTAATAACCATCTTAATATTGTCACCTGGCATAACCATTTC
>JABHHM010000427.1 GCA_018671575.1 Methylococcales bacterium
GTCTTTCCTGTTCCTGTTGCAAGCGTTAAAAGGATTCTGTTTTTATTTTGTGCAATGGCTTCAAGTGTATTTTTGACGGCTATTTCCTGATAATAGCGTAATTGCCATGACCCACTTTTATCTTCAAATGGAATCGATGAAAACTTATCTCGCCAGTCATTTTGATCACTGTATACTTTATCCCACAGCTCTTGAGGTGAAAGAAAGTCTGCAACCCAAGCTTCTTTACCTGTTTTCAGACAAATTTGGTAAATTTTTTTGCCATTGGTGGAATAAGTGGTTTCCATATTCAGTTTTTGAGCATAAAGTTTGGCTTGTGCGACACCCTCACTCACTTCTAAGTCACTACTTTTAGCTTCTACGACAGCCAATTTAATGCCTTTGTAAACCAAAATATAATCAGCAATTAAAGGTTTTTTTCTGCTGCCACCGACTTGAATTCTACCATCGGTTATTTTGCAAACATTGCGTTCTCGTAGAATTCTTGAACCCTCAAGCACACCCCAGCCACAACTTTTAAGTTTTGGGTCGATGAGTTCGGCTCTGGTTTCGGCTTCGTTCATGATTATTTAAGCAACTCAACAAAACTTATACATTCCACATTAACTTCATTCATATTACAGACAGCAGGAATTTTATAGTTCGATTTCAGGTTTGGTAAGTTATTTTGCCTACCTTCTTCGGTAATTGAGATAGTTTGCGTTTCTTTTGCAATGGCAATAATAAACAAGTCATTCTCACCAACACCTTTAGTATATTTTTCTTCTTCTATACCTAAAAAATTTTTTATACGTTGTGCCGTTAATAAAGCTGATGCAGTCAGTGGATAAATTGTAATATTATTATCTTTAAGCCATTCTCCACATTTTGGCACTTTATGTTCAACTTCTTCCAACGCTTTTTTTGATATACCGAATTGATTATTACTAATTTTTCTTCCAATCCATTCCCACAAAGAATCAAAATGTGGATTTTCAGGAGGATAATTATCCCATGCATGAATTATTGATGATGCATCAAAACTATACATATTTTTCCAACTGACGCACATCACTAATTTTTAGATTATCTAAATAGGTACTTGCTTTAGCCAAAGTGATCTGTTTGTTATGTAATGAATCAAACACAGCATACACAAAGGGCCTACCAAACACATTAACAGGCTCTCTATGCCGATAGGTTCTAGGTATTTTATCTGTTTTTCGTTTAACTGTTATTTTACTTTGAGTATTCTTGAAATTTTTATAATTTTGATAGTTTTGCTGAGAAATTTTATTATTAATTAACAATCGCACTAATATTGCTTCAACACTAACGCACCACTGACTTTTAAAATTCGCCAAATAATTATCATATTCTGCAACGTCCAAATTTAGCAGATGACCTGTATTAATTTGACTTAAAAAATCATCGGGTATTAACAAATTTCCAGCAAATTCATTGGCATCTTTTTCTTTACCCTGATAGCGATGAAAATCTTTTTCATCGTCGATTGCGCTTTCTTTATGCAATAATAAATGAGCTAATTCATGCATTAAGGTAAAAGCTTGTGCACCCTTACTTTCTTGTTTTTTTATCACAACAATAGGTAATATTTCATAATAAAGAGAAAAACCACGGACGGGTTCATTTTTATCAATTTGCCATTGACCATTATAGCCATTAGAAACGACAACCATGACACCTTTGTTTTCAACAGCTTGCCGTAAATCATCAAATCCATATTTAACAGGCAAATTTAACCATTGACGTACTTTGGCACTCGCTTGTTTTATATTTTTGGTCGTTAATGTAAATTCAGGCATCCAGTCACTTGGACTAGATTCATCTAAATCTTCTAATAAACCGATATAAACTTGTCTGTGTTTTTCAATTCGCTCAATCAATGCTCGTAACTTGGTTGATCGGATGAGTTTTTGATTATTAATGGTACGAAATTGAGGGGAGTATATTTGTTCTTCCTGAACCTCATTAGGATCAAGGAAAAACAATAAACTGCGCTTGAAAAAAGTGGCTATTCTTTCTAATTGATTAACACTTAATACGGTTTTATTCGCCATGACCAACTCAAGTGTTTTCTCAGCAATGTGAAGACTCTTAGATAAAGTACCAATATCTAATTCTGATGCATTCATACACCATTGCAAACGGGTTGGGTTAATCGCTATCTTTTCCATAATTCTATTATAGCTTGTTCGCAAAGAGTTTTGCTATTCATCATTGCCAATGAATAACACAAATATAAATCAACTTTTTTATGTATGAGTTTAATCACATTCATCATATTAAAGCTATTTGAATAACTACTTGTCTATTAAATCCAAAAACTTTTGATCAGAAATAACCGTTCGTCCTAATTCTTTTTCGGTGTCTTTTCTGGCATTCCCTGCAACTTTCCCACCTCTTTTAGCTACATTTCTATTTTCTGTAAATGTTTCTGGTTTTTCTTCTTTAGAAATTTCTGTGGTGACTCGTTCACCCAACATGGTAAAAATCAGTTCCAAATCATCCATATTATCTCTAAGATTTGCATTTGATTTTGTCGGTAAATTTTTATGTTGTTTGTATTCACTGGGTGTCATACCAAAAGTAGCTTTGGATATCTCGGCGGTTAATATGGCATAATCTCGTTGTTCGGTAATTCCTCTCTCTCGCCATTCATCTGTTAAATTTTGACGAATAGCAATACCACGCAAACGTTTATCAATCCAATCTTTAGAATAACCTTTCTGTTCATAAATCTCTTTCATTCGTTGTTGGGCTAATTCGGGATTTTCTATCTCCTCAATTCTTTCTGCTCCAACTTTGGCAAGCCAGCGTTTAAAAGGTTCTGCTTTCGGTGATGGAATTGATTGAATTATTCTAAAAACACCTTCTGAATTAGCGCAATCGGTCAGCCTCATTTTTCCATCAGGTGCTTGCATTTTTAACTGTCGACAAATTGTCGACAGTTCAGCTTTTTCATCATCACCCAATCGTTTTTTAATCCGATACCAATAATCACGAGGATTTGTACTATCAGTTAAAGCACCACAAACATCCACCACCGAATAAAACCATTCGTCTTCAGACCATAATCGACGAATATTTTTTGATTGGAATATAATTAATTTATCATGATGTTCCAGATTCTTATCTTGAACCATAACTATAATTCTCCTGCAAAGGTTTTTTAATTGTCATAACCAATATAACGACACAAATCAGCAATAACATTATTTATTAACTGTTCCGTACAAGTAGCAAATTCCTTGATTACTATGGACTGGTTCAGTGTTACTGATCCGATCCGTCCTAACCCAGCTTGGCTTTGGCAATTTACCTGTATTTATATATTGAATTAAAGAAATACTATTTTTATGATACCCCTGACTGGTCACAGGTAAAGCAGAGAAATCCCCCAATTGATCAGGTCGTGTCAGTACCAATACAGGTCTTTTTTTATGTGCAGATAAATCTGAAAACGGATAAGGAATAAGAACCAGAGAACCTTTTTTAAACGTCATTCCACACCTCATCCTCAGCATTATCCCAAACGCTTGATAAGGATTGTTGCTGTGCTTCTATCAAATCACGCCATTGCTGATTTTCTGATCGGGTTTTAAGAAACAAAATAAAGTCTAAAACTTCCTGAGCTTTTTCTGCGGGTAATTCATCGATTTCTTTATGTATTAATTCTGCGGTATTCATTGTGTTAATTCTCCCGCAAAGGCTTTTTGTAGGATTGATTTTTTTAGTTCGGTTAGGTTGTCTAGTTTTTGTTGGTAGATGGATTCTAGTTTTTTGGTTTCAGAGGAAATATTATCTATTTTTGTAATCAGTATTTTTATTACATTAATTGGCGGTATTGGAATAATAAATTTATCCAACGAAGCACCTGTAAAATGCTGTATTCCTGTCCCTGTAAAATACAATTTTAGCTTTCCAGTTCTATCAGATAAAAACAAATAATAAAGAAACCATTGTCCATAAACAGATTCACTAAAACGCACTCTATGAATTGCTTTTTGAAAATAAATAGGGTAATCATTTTGCCAAATTGCTGCACGCCCAGGATATCCACCCTCACAGATTAATACATCACCCTTAATAGCAGTATATCTTTCTTTTTCATTATCAAGGAAGCGCATTTCTGTCAATCCATCCAAATCAAAATCAAACCACCTGACACTTTGATTACGTAGATATTTTTTTTTGATCCCCTTGTTTTTATTTTTATCTAACATTTTACCTAATGAGTGTTTAGCAATTTCACCTAAAGCCTTAACTTTCCAAGTTAAGTCATGATTTTCAAATATTTCACTCAAATAACTCTCAAACAATTCTTTAGCATTCCTAAGATTCTGTTCAGCATTTTGCTTTGCTTTGTCTATGGCTGTAAATGCTTTATCGAGAACCTCAATGATACGTTGCTGTTCATCTAGCAGAGGTAATGGAATTTGTATTGCTCCAATTTGAGTTTTGTTTATTGAATTAAATACTGCCCCTGTATTTCCAATAATTTCATTTTCATGTTTCAATAAAAAATTATAAAGAAATTCTTTGTCAATCAATTTTCCTGCTCTTATTGAAGCCAAACCACGACCTATGCATATTTTCTGAGTAGCAAAATTTATTGGGCCAACTGGTGCACGAACCGACATTAAAATATCATCTTTATCAGCTTTTTTTGTGATTTTTGTTGTCCATTTTACTGGTTCACCAATATATTTTTCAGTAAATTCTTTTTTTCCCTGATAAAACGGTAATCCATCCTCCTGATTATTGTAGTATATTCCTTGTGGTGATTGACCAGCAATAACATCACAAACATCCCCTAACTTTTTAACGTCCCATCCATCAGGTAAACTCATGACACTGTTCTTTAGTAATTGAGAATTATGTTTATCTTTCATTTTTAATCTTCAACCGTCCATTTTTCATTGACTGATCCGTCACAACAGACTTCCCCGTCTGCTTCTCAATCTCCACCCTCGCTTTCTTAGCAACACCCCCACCTTTTTGTGCCACCGTTTTATTTTCCTCCAACCCCTCTGGTAATTGCTGTTTAGATATTTCTGTCGTAGAGGCTTCTGCCAACATATTCAATACCAGTTCAAGATTACTCATATTATCTCGTAAATTTTCTTTTTTTAATCCTTTGAGTTTTTTGTAATCTTTGACTGATTTATCTGCCCATGCTTTGGTGATTTCATCGGTTAAAAGCATATTCAAGCCCTTCTTTCACGCCTCTTTCCTGCCATTCATTGGTGAGTTCTTTTCTTACTTCAATACTTTTCAA
>JABHHM010000333.1 GCA_018671575.1 Methylococcales bacterium
CCATTTCTGTGGATGATGAAGAACAGCTGGTGATTGTACAGGAACTGAAAAGAACATTTGTGCGTAAATTTGATGTAGCAGACGTTATTTCAACCATTCGTCAAGTGGTGGTTGAACAATACAGTTTACAAGTTTATGCCATTGTTTTATTAAAACCGAGTCGAATTCCCAAAACATCCAGCGGTAAAATTCAACGTCATAAATGTAAAGAACTCTATTTGGACGATAAACTGGCTGGTGTTTTTGAATGGGACTCAACCAAAGACAGTGCGATTCCCATTGGTAAAATACAAAAGTCTGAAAATACTTTAGAATCATTGCCACAAAGCTCCGCAGAAACCCCTTTATCCACACCAATAAATAATCATCGTGATCAGTCAACCATTACCAAATGGCTTGCGAATAAAGTGTCTGAACTGGCCAAAATTCCCACAGACCAAATTGACAGAGACATTTCATTTGCTGCTTTTGGTCTGGATTCTGTCAAAGGTATGCGTTTGAGTGGTGATTTAGAACAGTGGTTGGATTTTGATCAGCCTTTGAATGTCAGTCTGATTTATGATTATCCATCAATCAATAAATTGGCCGAACATCTTGCTAATTTAACGTCTACAAGCGCTTCGGTCGATAAAAAATTATCATCAACCACTGCATTGGGTGAACCGATTGCCATCATTGGTATGCAATGTCGTTTTCCTCAAGCCAAAAATATTGAAGAATTTTGGTCATTATTGTGTGATGCCAAAGATGCCGTGGCAAAAGCGCCTGATAAACGTTTTGAAAAAATGAAAATGTTGTTTGAAGGTGGTTTTATCAATGATATTGATCAGTTTGATGCGGCATTTTTTGGTATTTCACCCCGTGAAGCACAAATGATGGATCCTCAACAGCGTTTGTTGATGGAGGTCAGTTACTCTGCGATGCAAAATGCAGGCATTGCTCATTCCGCTTTGGCGGGATCATCAACGGGAGTGTATGTTGGCATCAGTCATAGTGATTATGGTCAATTATTGGCACAGAACAATATTTTAAGTGCCTATAGTGCCAGTGGCAATGCTTTAAGTATTGCGGCTAATCGGTTGTCATATTTTTACGATTTTAATGGTCCCAGTTTGGCGGTTGATACGGCTTGTTCGTCTTCCTTGTCTGCATTGGAGATTGCTTGCAATCATTTGCGTTTAAATCAATGCCAACAAGCCATTGTCGGAGGTGTTAATTTACTTATTTCAGACAAGCTAACTTCCAGTTTGTCACAAGCCAATATGCTGGCTCCTGATTATCGTTGTAAAGCGTTCAGTGCTGATGCTGATGGTTATGTGCGTAGCGAAGGGTGTGGTGTTGTGGTGTTGAAACCATTGTCTCAAGCTGAACGTGATGGCGATCCAATTTTGGCAACCATTCTGGGTGCGGCAGTTCATCAGGATGGTCGAAGTAATGGCTTGACCGCTCCTAACGGCTTGGCACAAGCTCAAGCGATTAAAGAAGCATTGGCAAATGCCCATGTTGATCCAGCAGAGGTGAGTTTTATAGAAACCCATGGTACAGGGACTCAATTAGGTGATCCAATTGAAATCAATGCCATTAATTCAGTTTACGGTGTTGTCAGAAAAGCCGATAAACCTCTGATTCTCGGAGCAGTTAAAGCCAATATAGGTCATTTAGAAGCCGCGGCAGGCATGGCTGGTCTGATTAAAACTGTTTTGTGTTTGCAGTACCAACAAATCCCCAAACAAATTCATGCCGATCAGTTAAATACCAATGTGGCATGGGATCAAATGTCGTTAAAAGTGCCGACAGAACAAATGTCATGGGTCAATGAAAGCAAACCCAGAATTGCGGGAGTCAGTGGTTTTGGATTTGGTGGAACCAATGTCCATGTTATTTTATCTCAAGCACAAAACCAGTGTGTTGATACTGAAAAAACAGTTAATAAAGTTGCGCGTCCATTACATTGCTTGAGTTTGTCGGCAAAAAATAATGCTGTGCTACAGCATTTGAAATCACAAACCATCGAAGCATTGGAAAACAATAAAACAGATTCTTTGGCTGATTTTTGTTTCAGCGTGAATGCTCATCGAGATCATTTTTCACACCGTCTGGCAGTTTTTGCGTCAACCCGACAAGCCATGATTGAAAAGCTACAGTCGCAGTCAAAACGCTCAAAAGCCAGTTTGCAGACACCACAATTGAGTTTTTTATTTTCAGGCCAAGGCGCACAATATGCGGGTATGGCGGAAGCTTTATATCAAACCCAACCTGTATTTACACAAATGATAGATCGTTGTGCTGAACTATTATCATCGAGTATGGATCACTCGTTGTTATCATTATTGTGGGGTGATGATGCCAGTCTATTACAACAAACCCAATATACTCAACCTGCCATTTTTTCCTTAGAAGTCGCTTTGGCTGAAACCTGGATGTCCTGGGGAATTCAACCAGAAGCAGTGATGGGACACAGTGTGGGTGAATATGCGGCAGCTTACATTGCGGGTGTATTCAGTCTTGAAGATGCGATTAAATTGATCAGTGGCAGAGCTCAGTTAATGTATCAACATTGTGTCGCAGGTGCCATGTTAGCCGTTACTGCCACACAACAACAAGTACAACCGCATTTAAATGGTTTTAATGGTACTGTTGCCATTGCCGCCGTCAATAGTCCAACCAGTTTGGTGTTATCAGGGGCAGATGACAATATTTTGAATTTACAGATATTGTTAGAATCCTTGTCGATTAAATGTAAAAAACTACGAGTATCACACGCTTTTCATTCGCCCATGATGCAACCGATGCTACAAAAATTTGCCGAAGTTGCAAATCAAGTGACTTATCATTTGCCTAAATTGCCACTGATCTCTAATCGTTATGCTTGTACGGTGACTCAAGAAGTCTGTCATGCAGATTATTGGGTGGGGCACGTTGAAAATAGCGTGTTGTTTTCAGACAGTATTGCTTTTCTGAATGGCATTGGCATCAATAGCTATCTTGAGGTAGGGCCTGGTCGATCTTTATTAGCGATGGTCACACAATGTCTACCAAATGAAGATGTTCTGTTGTTAACCTCTATCCGTCATAAAAATCCTGATTGGCAACAAATGTTGAGTACCTTGTCAATATTGTATGAAAATGGCTGTCAAATTGATTGGCATGGTTTTGATTCTGGCTATTATCGCCAGTTTATTAATACGCCGAGTTATCCCTTTCAACGTCAACGTTATTGGGCAGATATTGATGTCAATCAACCTCACTCAGAGGATGACCTGGTTGAAAATGATGACTCAAATGATGAGGCTGAAATTAATTCAATTGTTGATGATCTCAAACATTGTGCCAGTCATCAAAAAGAAGTGTTGTTACAAAAATATTTATGTGAGCAAATTGCTGAGGTTTTGAGTTCAGGTCAAAATCTGACGGTTGATATTCATGATGATTTATTTGCATTAGGTATGGATTCTTTGATGGCGGTGGAGATTAAAAATCGTCTGGAAAAGAATTTACATTGTCAGTTATCACCTACATTGCTGTTTAATCACAGTCATATTTATGGTTTAGGTGAGTTTTTACTGACAGAAATATTAATGGACGATCATTCGGTTGAAACAGACGGTTTTTACCAGAAACCCATGTTAGCCAGAGACAAAGATCAAACCGATTTACCATTGTCATTTGGTCAGGAACGGATGTGGTTTTTACAGCAATTAGATGTCAGTGATCACCGTATTTATCACATTCCTGGTTTGATTTCCATGACGGGGCATTTGGATGAATTATTACTGAGGAGTTGTTTGCTTGCCATGGTGAGTCGTCATGAAAGTTTGAGAACAAATTTTATTGACGACAATGGGACTCCAAGATTATACACCCATGAAATGATTGAATGTTCAATGGATGTCATTGATTTAACTGAGCTAACAATGATTGATGGTGTGGCTGAATTAAAACGTCTTTGCCAGCAGCAAAGTGATTTGCCTTTTGATTTAACAAAAGACCCATTAATTAGGGTGACTCTGTTTAAATTACCCGAACAACATCACCAGCTATTTATCAATTTGCATCACATCATTGCCGATGGTTGGTCTGTATCACTGCTACTTGAAGAAATCACCACTTTGTATCGAAGTTGGCAACAAGAAGAACTCAGTCCTTTAAAGGATTTGACCATTCAATATGCTGATTTTGTGTTATGGCAAAAGCAAATGTTACAAGGTGAATTTCTGGAGCAACAATTGAGTTATTGGGCACAAAAGTGTGATCAAGTGATGCCCTTGGAATTGCATACTGATTTTCCCCGACCAGCAATGCAAACCTACAATGGTGCTTGGATGCCATTGTCATTAGATGCCGACACCAGTAAAAAATTACAACAATTCAGCCATTCCCATCAAGTCACATTGTTCATGACTTTATTGACTGTTTTTAAAGTATTGTTGCATCGTTATAGTGGACAAAATGACATTTGTGTCGGTACTCCCGTGGCAAGCCGAACTCGCAGTGAAATTGAAGCCTTGGTCGGTTTGTTTATTAATCCCGTGGCATTAAGAAGTGATTTGAGCAACGATCCTCATTTTATTGAACTGTTGGATCAAGTCAAACAAACCACCTTGGGGGCTTTTTCTCATCAACATGTTCCGTTTGAAAAAGTGGTTGAAAGAGTACAGCCAGACCGTGATTTAAGTCGATCTCCTTTATTTCAAGTGATGTTTGTTTTGCACACTGAAATGAAAACAGAGTTTTCTTTACCAGGATTAAAAATTGAATTAGAAACCATAGATCGACAATTGTCAGAATTTGATTTGACGTTAAATCTGACGTTGAAAAATAGACAATTACAAGGTGAGTTTGAATACAATACCGATTTATTCAGTGACAAAACCATGTCACGTTTCAAAGTCCACTTTCAACAATTGGTTCGGTCAATACTGCAACAGCCTCAGAGTAGATTGTCCAAGTTAGAATTATTGTCAAAACAAGAAAAACAAACCTTATTGGTTGATTGGAATCAATCCAAAGCCGATTTTAATCAAGAACAATTAGTACCACATCGTCTAACGTTACAAGCCTCCAGAACGCCCAATAAATCCGCTGTGGTTTTTAATGAGGACAGTTTGAGTTATGCCGAATTAGAATCACAATCCAATCAACTGGCTCATTATTTAATGGGACAAGGTGTAAAACCAGATGTTTGTGTCGCCATTGCTCTTGAACGTTCAATACAATGTATTGTTTCAATGATGGCAATTTTTAAAGCGGGTGGAGCTTATGTCCCGCTCGATATTAACGCACCGTTGGATCGCCTGTCATTTATGCTAGAAGAAACTCAAGCGGTGTTAATCATTACCAGCAAACAATGGATGGATTCCATCAATACAGAAGACAATGATGTATTTGCTCAAACATCTAAGCTTTATTTGGATGCAGACGTTGCCGACATAGAAAAACAATCGACCGATGTGCCCAAAAATCAGTTATTTGCTCACCATTTGGCGTATGTAATTTATACCTCTGGGTCATCAGGCAAGCCCAAAGGGGTGATGATTACACATGGTAATTTATTGGATTATTGTTATGGTGCAATCAACCAATATGCTTTGACTCATCAAGATCGAGTTTTACAATTTGCCACCATCAGTTTTGATGCCAGTATCGAAGAAATTTTCCCCACTTTAATGGTTGGTGCTTGTTTGGTGTTACGCAATGAAAATATGCTGGCGGATGCCAATACTTTTTTTGATTTGGCAAGGTCACTGCAATTGACTGTATTGAGTTTGCCGACGGCTTATTGGCATAGTCTTTGTCAGCAATTAAATGATGAAGTCAATCAGGGGCAGTTAAGACTGGTGATTATTGGAGGTGAGAAAGCATTGCCAGAACCATTGAGAAATTGGCAAAATAAATTTTCCAGCGACATTAAGCTACTCAATACTTATGGTCCAACAGAAAGCACCGTAGTGACCAGCGTGTTTGATTTAACCGAATTTCAAGCTGATGAATTACCCATTGGTCAGGCATTCCCTAATCGTTTGCTTTATGTGGTGAATCCAGATCATCCCTCCCAATTGATGCCAATTGGTGTACCTGGAGAATTATGTGTTGCAGGTAATGGCTTGGCTCGTGGTTATCTACAGCGACAGTCCTTAGAGCAACAGAAATTTATCATCAATCCTTTTTCTAATGATCCGACTCGACGAATGTACCGTACAGGCGATAAAGTCTGTTATTTGTCCGATGGCAATTTAGTGTTTTTGGGACGAATTGATGATCAGGTTAAAATTCGTGGTTTTAGAGTTGAGTTGGGTGAAATAGAAACGGTCATCAATCAATTACCGCAAATAGACGAATGTGTGGTGGTGGCAAAGCCAGATGCCAGTCAAACATTGCAAATCATCGCTTATGTGGTGACTCATCATGTATTGAATGATGATGCAGAAAGTTTAAGCATCACCGAACTGCGAAACAGTTTGAAAGAAAATTTGCCTGATTACATGTTGCCTGTGCAACTATTGGAAATACCTCATTTGCCATTAACCAGTCATGGCAAAGTTGATAAAAGAGCTTTACCAAAAGTTAACTTAAGTGATTCTCAAGAAGAATATCAAGCTCCCCGTAATAGCATTGAAGAACGTCTGGTCGAAATTTGGCAGACTGTTTTACAAGTTGAAAAAGTGGGTGTTCATGATGACTTTTTTGCTCTGGGTGGTCATTCTTTATTGGCGACACAAATTATTTCACAAGTTCGTCAAAGTTTTAAAACAGAACTGGCATTAAAAACTTTATTTGTCAGTCCTACCATTGCCAGTATTGCCGAAGTGATTAATCAATCGGGTGAATTGTCTGAACTGGAAGCCATTGAAATCATTGATCGAAACACAGAATTGCCCTTGTCATTTGCTCAAGAACGATTGTGGTTTTTAGATCAATTTGAAGAAGAGGGGCATGTCTATCATATTCCTGGCAGTTTAACCATTGATGGTGAACTGGATGAATCCATCTTGCAAAAAACATTGCAGACGATTGTTGAACGACATGAATCCTTACGCAGTATTTTTGTGGCTGAAAATGGTAAACCGATATTACAAATATTGCCAGCATCTGATTGGACAATAGACATTGTTGAATGTTCCGATTTAACCGAGGTGGAACAATTAATAGAAAAAGCTTTACATAAACCATTTGATCTGACAAAAGATTTTCCATTCAGGGCTTTGTGGATAAAACTAACACCTGAAAAACATCGTTTCTTTGTCAATATGCATCACATTATATCGGATGGCTGGTCTGTTGGGCGACTCATTGATGAACTTTTTGTGTTGTATGATGCTTATCGTCAGGATTTACCAAATCCATTGGCTGAATTATCCATTCAAACTGTGGATCATTCGGCATGGCAACGTCAGTATTTACAAGGTGAAGTGTTCGACCAAAAATTAGCTTATTGGCAACAAAAACTGGATGACAGTACGGTGCTACAATTGCCTGCTGATAATCCAAGATCAGCAGTGATGACTTACAATGGTGCTTTACAACAATTTTCGTTAACCATTGAACAAGGTGAATCTTTACGAAAGTTATCACAACAAAGCGGTACAACCTTATTCATGACGTTAATGAGTGTTTATAGCGTTTTGCTTAATCGATTAACAGGTCAAACAGACATCAGTGTCGGCACACCGATTGCGGGTAGAACCCGACAAGAAATTGAAAGTCTAATCGGGTGTTTTGTTAATACGTTGGTGTTGCGTGAAAATTTAGCCAACGATCCAGCATTTTCAACACTTTTACAAGCCGTTAAAGAGACCACGTTGGAGGCTTATGCCCATCAGGAATTACCGTTTGAAAAAGTAGTAGACAGTGTTGCCAGCGAACGTGATTTGGGTTTTTCACCATTATTTCAGGTGATGTTTGTACTAAACCCTGCCATATCAAGCCGTCGGGAAATTTCTGGTTTAACCATCAATGTTGATAAAAACTTGCAACGAAGTACCTCTGAATTTGAATTGACCATGACACTCAATGAAAATAGCGATGGTAGTTTGTCAGGGGAAATGGAATACAATACAGATTTGTTTTTGCCTGAAACCATCGACCGTTGGTTACAATATTTTGACCGAATTATAAACAGTATTGTAGAACATCCTTCGCAGAAATTATCTCAGATCAATATTCTGGATAAGGCGGAACAAAATCAATTGTTGGATATTTGGAGTCAAGGCGAGATAGCTCATTATTCCACGGATAATTTAATTTGTCAGCAATTGACGACGCAATGTAAACAACAAGCAGACCAATTTGCCATTATTGAATTGGCAGAAGATGGTTCAACGACCAGCATGACTTATGCTGAGTTAAATATTGCTTCTAATAAACTGGCCGCTGAGTTATTAAAACTTAACGTCATAGCAAACACGCCTGTTGCCATTTGTTTGCCACGCTGTATTGAAAGTATGGTTGCTATTTTAGCGATTTACAAAGTTGGGGCAGGTTATGTTCCATTAGATCCGAAGTTGCCAGAAGATCGAATGAAATATATTTTAGATGATGCAGACGTTAGAGTGGTGGTGACTCAACAGGTTTTATTTTCACATGGTTTTGATGATCGATGTCTTTATTTGGATCAATCCAATTGGCAAAATAACTCAGCTGATGATATCGAAATAGAATCATCAGCAGAAAACTTGGCTTATATTATCTACACTTCAGGTTCATCAGGTCGCCCTAAAGGTGTAATGCTGAGTCAGGGGAATTTGTTAGATTATGTGACTGCCGCCATCAAACAATACAGTATTCAGTCCAATGATCGAGTATTACAATTTGCATCATTGAGTTTTGATGCCAGTATTGAAGAAATTTTTCCCACACTGGCAAGTGGTGCAACCTTGGTGCTACGCAATGAGTCTATGATTGCTTCTAGTGTTGATTTTTTTCAGGCAATAAATGCGTTAAAAATTAGTGTCACGAGTTTACCGACAGCTTACTGGCATGTGTTATGTAATGACTTGACTGGTGTAAATGAGCATTTTGAGTCAGATTTTAACGCAGTTCTGGCGGAAAGATGTGTTCTTGGACAGCCTCCTAGTGGATTACGTTTGGTTATTATCGGTGGAGAAAAAGCACTTTCCCCTGCTTTAAAACAATGGCAGGACAACATCGCAGGCTCTGTTCAACTATTAAATACCTACGGTCCAACCGAAGCAAGTGTGGTGGCCTCGGTTTTTGATTTGACAAATTTCAAAGGTGATGAGCTACCGATTGGTCATGCTTTTCCCAACAAATCACTTTATATTGTTGATGCTCAAAATAATTTAGTCCCCGTGGGGGTGGCAGGTGAATTGCTGATTGCAGGGGAAGGTATTGCCAAAGGTTACTTGAATCATCCTGAGTTAGCAAAACAATGTTTCATCCCGAATCCATTTAATATAGACGGTGGCATTGCTTATAAAACAGGTGATCGTGCTCGATATTTAAGCAATGGTGAACTTGAATACCTAGGGCGACTTGATCAACAAGTCAAAATTCGTGGTTTCCGTATTGAATTGACAGAAATTGAGTCAGCACTGTTAAAGTGTGAAGGCATTTTTGAAAATGTAGTCATTGTTAAAGATCAGGATAATGGCGCAAAAACACTGGTGGCATATTTGGTCACTGATGATGAAACTTTAAATGTCACCGTGATTCGCAATGAACTCAAACAATATTTGCCAGATTACATGATTCCATCAATATTGGTGCCACTTGCTGAATTACCGTTAACTGCCAATGGCAAAATTAACCGAAAAGCTTTGCCAGAAGCAGATACCGAATCCTCCCGTACTCAATCCTATATTGCGCCTCGTGATGAGACTGAACAAACACTGGCTAATATTTGGGGTGAAGTGCTTGGGCTGAAACAAGTGGGTATTCAGGATAATTTTTTTGCGCTAGGTGGTGATTCGATTCTCAGTATTCAAATCATCAGTCGAATGAATCAGCAAGGTTTTTCTTTGACACCGAAAAATTTGTTTGAAAATCAGACCATCGCTGAATTAGCTCCCGTGGCTCGTGCCAGTTCACGTAATATTGATGCAGAACAGGGTTTGGTGTCAGGAGAGGTTGCTTTAACACCTATTCAACAGTGGTTTTTTGAACAACCTTTGGAACAACGAAACCACTGGAATCAGTCAGTAATTATTGGCGTTAAGCACGATGTGGATTTGAATCACCTTGAACAAAGTTTAAATGCCATTATTCTGCAACATGATGTTTTGCGACTGAGTTTTAAACAGGTTAAACAGCAATGGTGTCAGTCACACAATGAGGTTGAGTTGGTTGGCATTGAAAGGGTGGATTTGTCTCACGATGAGTCTGATCTTAAGCAAATAATTGAAACTCACATCGCAAACACTCAGCAAAGTTTGTCATTACAACAAGCTCCACTATTAAAATGCGTTTACTTTAAAACACCGCAACTGGATCAGCATCGACTCTTTTTGACGGTCCATCATTTGGTGATTGATGGTATATCTTGGCGTATTTTACTGGAAGATTTTGAACGGGCTTATGCTCAATTATCCGCTGGCAGTCCAGTAGAGTTGGGACGAAAAACCACCTCATACCAACGCTGGTCAGAAGCGTTGACGGCTTATGCACAAAACATCACGACAGAAACAGAATATTGGCATCACATCGTACAACATCCCATAACCCCCGTTTTGCCTGACATCATTGGTGGTAATAATGAGGTGTCGATGAGCCATACCATCAGCACCACGGTTGACAGCAAAACAACCGAACGCCTGTTAAAACAATGTAATCAGGCGTATCGAACTGAAATCAATGATATTTTACTGACGGCTTTGGCAACGACTTTTTGTCAATGGTTGGGGTCAGACAGTGTACTGATTGACTTAGAAGGTCATGGCCGAGAAGCAATAGATGATGTCATTGATGTCAGCCGTACCATGGGTTGGTTTACAACAGTTTTCCCTGTCCTATTAAAAACGGCCAGTTCGCCAGAAAAACAAATTAAGTGCATCAAACAAAGTTTACGAGATATTCCAAAACATGGTTTGGGTTATGGTGTTTTAAGGTATTTACACGATGATGCAGATATCAATAATAAACTCTTATTATCTGAACATCAGTCAGCCATCAGTTTTAATTATCTGGGACAGTTAGACAATGCCATGGCTCAAAGTCAGTTATTTTCAGTGGTTGATGATGTCGAACAAGCCTCGGTGAGTGCTCATAATAAACGTTCACACTTAATTGATATCAATGCCTCAGTCATTGCAGGACAACTGCAAATTCATTGGTCGGTGAGCAGTGAACAGTTTAAGTCATTAACCATTGAAGCCTTGTCTCAATCGTATCAACATCATTTAACGGATTTAATTGAACATTGTTGTTTGCCTGATTCTATCGGTTTTACACCTTCAGACTTTCGTTTGACCAATCTCAATCAAACTCAACTGGATCAGTTGATTAATGCAACACCCAATCAATCGTTACTGGAAGATTATTATCCATTGTCACCGACTCAGCAAGGTATGTGGTTTCATCATTTATTTGATCAACAGGATGAAGCTTATTTTGAGCAATTCAGTTGTCATTTTCGAGGGGAATTCGATACCGATGCATTCATTGATTCATGGCGTCAACTGATTAATCAACACAGTATTTTGCGTTCATCATTTGTTGAGTGTGCGTCTATACCGTTACAAAGAGTCTATAAAACAGTGCCTTTTGATTGCCCGATCATTGATTGTCGGGAATTAAATGAAGTAGAACAGCAACAAAAAATTGAAGAATTTTTAGTAAAAGATAGGCTACAAGGTTTTGATTTTGCAGAATCACCCTTGTTAAGAATTGTATTAATGCGTTTGGAAGATTCTCATTATTGGTTCAACTGGAGTCATCACCATATTTTACTGGATGGTTGGTCATTGCCTATTTTGATGCAGGAATTATTTGCCCATTACGAACTTAAAATACATGGCAAAGCACCAATTTCTCAGATGCTGGATAAAGCTGAGTTGAGCAACTCGTCTGCTCAAACAAATCTTATCCCCGTGCGAGATAATTATGAACGTTACATCAACTATCTGCAACAGACGGATAAATCAGTCGAAGCAGAATTTTGGACAAATTATCTGTCAGGATTTTATTCCAGTACGCCATTGCCTTTGGTGAATACTCAAACACCCCATGAGACAATCAGCGATATTAACAAGCAATCATTAACTTTAAATGCAACACTGACACAAAACTTAAAGCAGCTGGCTCAGTCACATCATTTAACTTTAAATACTATCATGCAGGCTTGTTGGGGACTGTTATTACATCGTTATTGCGGTGATGATGATGTTGTCTTTGGGATCACTTTGTCAGGACGACCTGCAGAGCTGAGTGGTGTTGAACAAATGGTGGGATTATTCATCAATACTTTGCCATTACGTTTGGATTTTGAGCAAGGCAATGAAGGCTCATTACTACAATTTCTGGAAAATTTACAACAACAGCAAGTCAAATTAAGGCAACACCAAACCACACCGATTACCGAGGTTCAATCCTATAGTTCTGTACCCAATAAACAACCATTGTTTCAGACCATTTTGGTGTTTGAAAATTATCCATTGGGTGCGGCATTGGCAACCACTGATTTGGCATTCAGCATTGACGGTATTGATACGCATGATCAGACCAATTTTCCAATGACGATTGTGGTGACTGCCGAAGAAACATTGAATATCTCCATTGCTTATGACCAACAAATATTTTCAGCATCAATCATTGAACAGATTTTAGGTCATTTTGAGCAAGTATTAACTCAACTGCCCAGTGTTATTCAACAGCCTGTGCATCAGCTGGATATTTTAAAACCAGAAGAAAAACAGAATTTACTGGCACTCAGTAATGAAACTTCGGTTGAGTACCCAACTGATGTCTGTATTCATCAATTGTTTCAACAGCAAGTGGCAAAAACACCTGATGCCATCGCTGTGGTATTTGAATCGACCAGCTTGAACTATCAACAACTGAATCATCAAGCCAATCATCTGGCACATTATTTGATATCACAAAATATTCAGCCTGATGATTTAATTGCTTTATCAGTCGAACGTTCTTTGAAAATGATCATTGCTTTATTCGGAATTTTAAAAGCAGGAGCGGCTTATGTGCCGATTGATCCAGGTTATCCTCAAAAAAGAATTGCACTGATGCTGGATGACTGTGATGCTAAATTGTTGATCACAGAAAAACATTGCATGTCACGTTTACCGAACCATAGACCGACAACGATTTGTCTGGACAAACAGCAAATCATGGATGATTTAAAAACTCAGCCATCTAATAATCCTGAAACCAGTGTGACTGATCAAAATTTAGCGTATGTTATCTATACCTCTGGATCAACAGGGCGACCCAAAGGGGTTATGAATGAACACCGTGGCGTAGTGAATCGTTTGTTCTGGACTCAACAGACGTATCAATTGACTGATGCAGATCGTGTGTTACAAAAAACCACGTTTTCATTTGATGTTTCTGTCTGGGAATTTTTCTGGCCATTAATGGCAGGAAGTCAATTGATTCTTGCTAAACCACAAGGCCATAAAGACAATGATTATCTGATTGAATTGATTAATCAGCAAAAAATCACCACCTTACATTTTGTACCATCCATGTTACAAGTGATGGTTGGCACACCTGGTTGGTCGAGTTGTACGGCTTTAAAGCGTATTTTATGTAGTGGTGAAGCCTTATCATGGAGTTTGGTTAATAAGTCTTATGAATTATTGGATGTCACCATTCACAATCTGTATGGGCCGACCGAAGCAGCGATCGATGTCAGTAGTCATGCTTGTATTGATAGCCATCAAACAGGTGGGGTGACCATCGGTAAAGCCGTATCAAATACACAATTGTATATTCTGGACCAATATTGTCATCCCGTACCCATGGGAGCGACGGGAGAATTGCACATTGCGGGTACTCAGTTGGCTCGTGGCTATTTGAATCGAGATCAACTGACGCAACAACGCTTTATTGAAAGCCCTTTTGATGATGCTAAAAAACTCTATAAAACAGGGGATTTAGTACGTTATCAGGATAATGGCTCAATAGATTATTTGGGACGTATTGATGATCAGGTAAAAATTCGTGGTTTGCGGATTGAGTTGGGAGAAATAGAGTCTGTGATTCGCCAGCAAGGTATTGATGAGTGTGTGGTGATGGCTGTGTCTCAAGCGGGAGACCAGCGTTTGGTGTGTTATTTGGTGGGCATTAAAGATAACTTTGATGACGAAATTTTGCGTAAATCATTGTCCGCTCAATTGCCTGATTACATGATTCCATCGGTGATTATTGTGCTGGATAAATTTCCACTAACCGCCAATGGCAAGCTGGATCGAAAAGCTTTGCCTGACCCACAACCACAAAAGTCACAACAACAATACATTGCCCCCAAAAATGAAGTAGAAACCACCTTGCAAGCGATGTGGCATGAACTATTAAAGCTGGAAAATATCAGTGTGACAGCAAACTTCTTTGATCTGGGAGGACATTCATTGCTGGCGACTCAAGCCGTTTCACAAATTCGACATCATTTTCAAGTAGAATTACCACTGAAACAACTGTTTGATCATGCCACCATCAAAGACATTGCTGACTTTATTCAACATGCTGGCATAGCTCAGCAATTAACACCGATTGAAGTGGTGGATCGTACTCAACCATTGGTTTTATCGTTTGCACAAGAACGATTGTGGTTTCTTGATCAGCTGGAAAAAGGCGGTAGTGTGTCTTACCACATTCCTGGTGCCATCCGAATTCATGGTGATTTACATTCTAATTTATTACGACAAGCATTCAGTTGTATGATTCAACGCCATGAAATCTTAAGAACACTGATTGTGACAACCGATGGACAGCCCAGTCAACACATTTTGGAGCAAGTTAAAACGCCATTTATAATTGATGATTTGTCATATTTACCCTCAGTACAGGCAGAGCAACAACTGAAAAAAACAATGCAACAAGCGTTGCAAAAACCCTTTGATTTGGCGACCGATATTCCATTTAGAGTTAACTTTTATTGTTTGCCCGAACAAACCGCTGTGTTGCTGGTTAATATGCATCACATCGCATCAGATGGTTGGTCTATTCAAATATTTTTTCAGGAAACCATGGCGTTTTATCAAGCATTGTTGACGGGGAACTCTAAACCATTGCCACCGTTAGCCATTCAATATGCCGATTTTGCTCATTGGCAACGACAATGGTTGCAAAATGAACCACTTAAGCAACAACGAGATTACTGGCAACAGCGGTTGCAACAGGTCGATGTACTTGAGTTGCCGTTTGATCATCCGCGCAAAGCCGTTCAAACATTCAACGGTGCAACCTTGTCGATGTCGATAAATCACGAGACCACCAAGCAATTAGAACAGATCAGTCGTGACTTGAATGGTACTTTGTTCATGACCTTATTGTCTGTTTTCAGTATTTTAATGCAACGCTATAGTGGACAGTCTGATGTTTGTATCGGTACGCCCATTGCTGGAAGAAATAGAGCTGAAATTGAACCGTTGATTGGTTTTTTTGTGAATACCTTGGCTTTAAGATTTGACCTAAGTGATGATCCCGTGATTGATGACTTGTTCGCACAAGTTCGAGATCACACCCTGGGAGCATACGCACATCAAGATATTCCTTTTGAGAAAGTAGTGGACAGCCTAGGTCTTGAACGCAATTTAAGTCATACCCCATTATTTCAAGTGATGTTTGCTTTACAAAATATCACTGCCAATGACAACAAACTGGATGGCTTACATTGTCAGGTAGAACCTTTGACTGAAACCGTGGCTAAATTTGATTTAACCTTGTCATTGGAGCATCACGAGGGATTGATTACAGGTGGTTGGGAATACAATACGGACTTATTTGAGCGTGACAGCATTGAAGCCATGATGGATCATTTTGATCGTTTGCTAACAGCTGTCATTGATGCCGTCAGTAGTGATGACTCGATCAGCTTGTCTCAACTGGCGATGTTATCCCAACTGGATAAGCAAAAACTACTGACTGACTGGTCTCCAAAAACCATAAACTATAGTCAGGATCGTTGTGTGCATCAATTGTTTGAAGTTTGTGTTGATGAATCACCTGATGCCATTGCCGTGGCTTTTGAAGACCAGCAGTTAAGCTATCTTCAATTGAATCAGCAAGCCAATCAACTGGCTCGGTTCATTCAACAACAAGGTATTGATAGTGAAAGCCTGATTGCTGTTTGTATGCCCAGGTCATTGAATTTAATGATCAGTTTATTGGCCATCATGAAGTCAGGTTCAGCCTATGTGCCACTTGATCCAGACTATCCCAAACAGCGTCTAGAATTTATGCTAGAAGATACTCAAACACCGCTTATTTTGACTGAGGAATCTTTGCTGGACAATTTGCCTGTGAGCCATCAGCAAATCATTTGTTATGAGCGTGATGTGGCACAGTTTTCCACCATGAGTCAGGATGATTTGATGACCACGATCAATGCACAAAGTCTGGCTTATGTGATTTATACGTCAGGCTCAACAGGTCAACCCAAAGGTGTGATGATTGAACATCACAGTCTGAATCATTTGTGTGCCTGGCATCAACAAGCCATGGCGGTTGATGCAAACAGTCGGGCAACTCAGCTGGCGAGTATTTCATTTGATGCGGCGGTTTGGGAAATATGGCCTTATTGGTTGGCAGGAGCCAGTTTGACGCTGGTCAATAAAGACATTTTATTAACCTCAAATGGTTTAATGCAGTTTATCGCTGACCATCAAATCACCCATTGTTTTATGCCGACTCCATTGGCCGAGCCATTATTGAGTCAGCAATGGCCTGCAAATCATGTGTTAAAACATCTGTTGGTGGGGGGTGATCGACTCAGCAGTTATGCCGACTCCAAGCAAACCTTTGAAGTAATTAATAACTATGGTCCAACCGAGGCAACAGTTGTCACAACATCCATTCGTTTGAGTGCAAAAGTTGCTGATGACTTGGCTGATGCGCCACCGATTGGTAAAGGCATCAGTAACAGTGAGATCTATATTCTTGATGAGCAAATGAAATTGGTCGTACCAGGTGTTGCAGGTGAATTGCATGTGGGAGGCTCTGGTTTAGCAAGGGGGTATTTGAATCGAGACGATTTAACTGCTGAGAAATTTGTACAAAATCCATTTTCTCATGATGTGAACCAGCGTTTGTATAAAACAGGTGATCGGGTTCGATATCGAAAAGATGGCAATATCGACTTTTTAGGTCGTTTTGACGAACAAGTTAAAATCCGTGGTTTTAGAATAGAGTTGGGTGAAATTGAAGCGCAAATTAATCAATCAGTATGGGTTGAAGATTGTGTGGTCGTTAGTCGTGCCGATAAAACAACAGGACATAAACGACTCATTGGCTATTTGTTGAATAGCAAAATGCTAAATTCTCCCATTGATATCACTATTTTAAAAGCAGAATTATCCAAACAATTACCCGATTATATGATCCCTTCAGTGTTGATGGAATTGGCCGAGTTTCCATTAACTGCCAATGGCAAAGTTAATAAAAAAGCCTTACCCGAAGCTCAAATTGAAGTGCAAGAACAGGTTGCTCCAAGCAATAAAACCGAACAAACATTGAGTGATATTTGGTGTCAGGTGTTAGGCCTAGATTCCGTCAGTATTCATGATAATTTTTTTGAATTGGGCGGGGATTCGATTGTTGGTATTCAAATCATCAGTCGTGCCAATCAACAAGGTTTGGTGGTGACACCCAAAAATTTGTTTGAAAACCAAACCATTGCGACGTTAGCAACCGTGGCAGGTGAACAAAAACAAATCATTGCTACTCAAGGATTGGTGAGTGGTGATGTTGCATTGACTCCCATCCAGCAATGGTTTTTTCAGCAAAACTTTACTCATCAAAATTATTGGAATCAGGCGGCATTAGTTGCTATTGATGTGTCGGTGACATTGCCATTTCTGCAAAGAGTGCTAGACACTGTTGTCAAACAACACGATGCTTTGCGATTAACTTATCAAAATGATTCGGGCAATATTCAACAAACACACACCGATTTTCAATCACAGAAAATCAATTTTTTTGACTTGTCCGCGGTAGAAAAATGGAAAACTGAACTGGAACAACAGGTTGAAAAGTTACAGGGAAGTTTGTCGATTGAACAAGGGCCTGTTTTTAACACGGCTTTGTTTGTCACACCAAAAGACGAAGCCAATCGTTTGTTTATGGTGATTCATCACTTAATGATTGATGGTGTTTCATGGCGTATTCTGATGGAAGATTTGGAGCGAGCGTTGATGCTTGCCAAACAACATACATCGAATGAAGAAACACTTTACTTAGGTACAAAAACCACCTCATTTCAGCAATGGTCAGAGGCATTAAACAGATTTGCACAATCCGATGAAATCGTATCTCAAATTGATTATTGGAGCCAATTATCAACCATCAAACCTGCTTTATTGCCATTAGATGTTGATGCCGATGACACCGTTGCACTGTCGAGAAGTATTGAATGTGTATTAGATGCAAACACCACCAATGCTTTGATGAAACAAGTCAACCAAAGTTATCAAACAGACATTAATGATTTATTGTTATCGGCATTGATGATGGCCGTTCAGCAATGGACGCAACAATCCGGCCTATTTTTAGATTTAGAAGGTCATGGGCGTGAAGACATTGCAGAGACAGTGGATATTTCACGCACCGTAGGTTGGTTTACCTCGATGTTTCCATTGTCTTTGGATATCAGTCATTTGGCTGATTTAGAACCCAATGGTTCGACTTATTTGGGTTCGGCTTATTTGAGTGAACTCATTAAATCGGTTAAACAACAAAATAAAGCCATGCCAATGCGTGGTATGGGTTTTGGGGTTTTACGTTATTGTCATGAGGATGACGCTGTTCGTGATGCATTATCAAATATTGCTGAATCTCAACTGGCTTTTAATTATTTGGGTCGATTAGATGCACCAATCAATGTACAAACCTTGATCAAACCTGCGACTGAATCCATGGGATCAGTCCATGCATTGAATAATCACCGAAGTCATGCCTTAGAAATGTTGGCAATGGTACAGCAAGGTTGTTTGAGAATGGTGTTGACTTATCCTAAACAAGCCATTGAAAAATCTGCTGTCGAAGCCTTTTTGCAATATTACCAACAAAGTCTTGAAGCTATTATTGAGCATTGTTTGTTACCTGAATCCAAAGGTTTTACACCATGTGATTTTCCATTGGCTGGATTAACTCAAACAGAATTAGACCATTGTTTGCAAGCTCATCAATTGTTGCATAAAATAGAAGATTTGTATCCATTGTCACCGATGCAAGAAGGTATGTTGTTTCACAGTTTGTATGAAACTGAGTCAGAGGTTTATTGTGAGCAAATGGATTGTCGAATTCACAATGAAATTGATGAACAAGCATTTGCTTCTGCCTGGCAGGAATTATTAAATGGTCATACCATTTTGCGCACGGCGTTTATCATTGATGGCTTGAAAAAACCATTGCAATGTGTCTTGCGTGAAGTTGATCTGCCCTTAAAAGTGATTGATTACAGTGCTTATTCAGCCAGTGAAATAGATCAAAAAATACAACAATTCAGGCGAGATGATCGCCAAGCAGGTTTTGATTTTCAGCAAGCTCCATTAATGCGTCTAACCCTGATTAAAATTGCCGAGTGTCAAACTCATTTAATTTGTACTTATCATCACATTGTGATGGATGGTTGGTCATTGCCTTTGATTATGCAATCTTTGCTACAAACCTATCAAGCTGTTCAATCGGGTCGTCCCATCATCAATTCTGCAGTTGATCGTTATGGCCATTTTATTGATCATTTACAACAACGTGATCATCGGCAAGCGCAATTATTTTGGGAAAACACACTCAACGGTTTTGAAGCACCCGTCACCATAGAAATTGGTCAAAATGAGCATCAGCTTGATGCCACAGAATTTGTGGCGAAGAAAATATCTCTGGACTTTGGGCTGGAACAATCTCGTGAACTGGAAAAACTAGCCAAACAACAACACATGACCGTTAATACGTTATTGTCGGGTGCTTGGGCATTGTTATTGTATCACTATAGTGGCAATAGGGATGTGACTTTGGGGGTGACTGTTTCAGGTCGTCCACCTGAATTGAGTGGTGTTGAGCAAATGGTGGGTTTATTCATCAATACGTTGCCATTGCGAGTGGATGTAGACTTGAATTTATCATTGGCTGATTGGTTACAAACAATACAACAATGTCATGTCAGCTTGCGTCAATATCAAACAACTTCTCTCAGTGAAATTCAAAAACTGGTGTCGTCCAATAATGAAAGCAGGCAACTGTTTAATTCAATTTTAGTGTTTGAAAATTATCCCATTGGAGATGTATTACAAGCTGAATCCATGCCATTGAAAATAACCGATGTGCAAATGATCGAACAAACCAATTATCCACTGACCTTGATTGCCAGCTTAGACCCAGAATTGAAAGTAGTGATTCACTACAATGCTGCTCAATTTGATGAATTAACCATTCTCAGAATTCGTGAGCATTTGAACAATGCCTTAAATGCTTTTATCCGACAGCCGAATCAACCCTTGTCTCAAATTGAATTTTTGGCTGAAGCTGAGAAACAACAGTTGTTGCAGGAATGGAATGATTCCAGTGTCGCTTATGAAGATAATCTATGTATTCACCAATGTTTTGAACAACAAGCCGAAGCAACGGGTGCTCAGAATGCTTTATTATTCAATGATGAAACATTAAGTTATTTTGAACTGAATGACAAAGCCAATCAACTGGCTCATCATTTGGTGAGTTTGGGTGTTAAACCCGAAACAGTGGTGGCAATTGCGATTCCTCGTTCACTTGAAATGATCATTGGTTTACTGGCCATTTTAAAATCTGGTGGAGCTTATTGTCCTGTTGATCCGAATTATCCAGAAGATCGAATTCGATTTATGTTGGAAGACATTCAAGCTCCTGTATTACTGACGGTAGAATCCTGCCGTTCAGAATTCAGTGATGCCTTGCCCGATGACACCAAGTCTTTATTGTGTCTCGATACGGATTGGCATGAGATAGCAAAACAGCCAATGGACAATGTCAACTCAACCGTCACTGTTGATAATTTAGCTTATGTAATTTACACCTCGGGTTCGACAGGCAAACCCAAAGGCGTTGAAGTGGTTCATCGAAGTGCCAATCGCTTACTGTTTCATCGTGGTTTTGATTTTTTCAAAGACGATAGCATTGTGTTTCAATTTACCCCTGTATCTTTCGATGTGTCCGTATTTGAAATATGGGGTGCATTGGTTCACGGTGGTCAATTGGTCATTCCACCACCCCATCAATTAAGTATGGAAGAACTCGGTTCAATCATCGAATATCATCAGGTCAATGTGTTGTGGTTAACCGCAGGTTTGTTTCATTCAATGGTGAAATATAATTTAAAACAATTGACCAGTGTGCGTTATTTTCTGGCTGGGGGTGACGTGATTTCTGCCAGTCATTGCCGAAAAGTATTGCGACAATTGAAAGACACCATCATGATCAATGGTTATGGCCCAACCGAAGGCACGGTGTTTGCTTGTAGTTATGAAATGCATCAGGAAGAAGATGTTCCCAATTCCGTCCCCATTGGTTATGCCATTGACAATACGCTTTTGTATGTCGTCAATGAACATTTGAAGCTCGTGCCGATTGGTGCGGTCGGTGAATTATTGATTGGTGGTGTGGGTGTTGCCAGAGGTTATCGTAATCGTCCTGAACTCAATGCAGAAAAATTCATCAGAGATCCTTTTTTAAATGCAGATGATGCCCGTGTTTACAGAACAGGGGATAGAGTTCGGTATTTGCCAGATGGACGCATTCAATATCTCGGACGGATGGATGATCAGGTTAAAGTTCGGGGTTTCCGTATTGAATTGGGTGAAGTGGAAACGGCCATCCAGCGTCTTGACAGTATTCGTGATTGTGTGGTTTTAGTGCGGGATGATCGCAGTGGTAATAAACGATTGTTAGCCTACATTATCGCCACTGAAACACTCGATACAAATCAATTGAAATATCAACTGACATTAAATTTGCCCGATTACATGGTGCCATCCATGTTCATTCAACTGGATGTTTTTCCATTGAACCCCAATGGTAAGGTGGATAGAAAAGCCTTGCCTGATCCACAAGCAGAAGCGGTGTCTGAAAAACAGGTTATTGCACCCAGAAATGAAACAGAACAACAACTGGCGGATATCTGGCAAGAATTATTGGCGGTTGATCAAATCAGTATTGATGATAACTTTTTTGAGTTGGGTGGTCATTCGCTGATGGCAACTCAAATGGTGTCACAATTGCGTCATCAATTTCAGCTCGAATTACCCTTGCGTTTGTTGTTTGAAAATCCCAGTATC
>JABHHM010000295.1 GCA_018671575.1 Methylococcales bacterium
AAGAATTGCACCTGTCGGTGTTACAAAAGCACAGCCTGCGGTAATTCCAACCAGACCTGCCAGTAGGCCGTTGATGACATGTTCGACTTCAATGACGGCTGAGTCAGATTGCATCATAGAATACAAGAAACAGGTTGCTCCACCAGCCGCAGGGGCTAATAAGGTATTTAAAATAACCAGTGTCACACTACCATCACCCACCAATGTGCTACCACCATTAAAACCAAACCAGCCAAACCAAAGAATAAATGCACCAATGGCGCTGATTGAAATATTGTGCCCTTGAATATCTTGAGGATTGCCGTCTTTATCAAATCGACCAATTCTTGGTCCAAGTACCATGGCTGCCGCTAAGCCAACCCACGCTCCAACAGAGTGTACAACGGTTGATCCTGCAAAATCCATAAAACCAAGTTCAGCCAGCCAGCCACTTTGACTACTGACTAAACCACCGCCCCATATCCAGTGTCCAGAGATGGGGTAAATGATACCCGCAATAACAATGGCACCGATCAAGTATGACTTAAACTGCATTCGCTCAGCCACGGCACCCGAAACAATGGTTGCCGCCGTTCCTGCAAAAACAGCTTGAAAAATAAAGAAAGCATAATCAAAAGGTTTGTCGTAACCTTCAAGAAAAAAACCGTCAGTACCAACCCAGCCACTTTGGGTTGCACCAAACATTAAAGCAAAGCCAAATAGCCAGAAACCAAGGATCGAGGCAATCATGTCGCCAATGTTTTTGATGGCAACATTGATTGAGTTTTTGGCTCGTATGAAACCTGTTTCCAATGCAGTAAAACCCGCTTGCATAAAAAATACCAGTCCCGCAGCGATCATAATCCAGATGATGTTGAGATTATCTTGTGTGCTAGCTTCAGCGGCGAGTGCCGATGAAGAAAAACAAATTAAAAGTGCTGTAAATAAAAGTTGTTGCATTGAAAACTCCAGTGACAGAACGAAGAAATGAATTTTATTATTGACTATTTTAGTGGGACTATAGCTTTTAGTAGGATTATAGCTGATAAAAAAATACTATGGTAAAAATGACATGTTTTAAATTGAGTCGCATATCATGCCAATTTAATATATTGCTCAATCATAAATTCAAGCTGTGATTCGGCAATGGTTTTATTCATAAAATCACTGAATCCAGCATCAGCTATTTCTTCGTATGCTTTACCTGTAATTGCAATAACGGGTAAATTAGAAAAATCAGGAGATGATTTAATTGATCTAACCAGTTCAATGCCGTTCATTATTGGCATTTCAATATCGGTAAAGACAAGGTGATAGGTCTTATTTTTTAATGCTTCTAATGCTTCTAATGCTTCTTGACCATTGCTGACATTGTCGCAATTGTAGCCTAAGTTTTTGATGATGGAATCAATGAGTACCCGATTAATCATTTCATCATCGACAATCAATATATTGACTAATAATTTGTGATTGACTGGCGGTAAATTGTTGGTTATTGCATGATTGGTTGTTGCAGCGGTTACAGTAAAGCCAAAAGCGCTACCTTGATCTGGTGCACTGTTAATTTTTAATTGACTGTCATGTAATTTGAGTAAATCAAGACAAATGGATAAACCGAGTCCTGTGCCTGTTTCATTCTTGGTGCCATCAGTTGACTGTGTTTGGTTGTTGATAATAGCCTCTATTTGATGTTGAGTCATACCAACACCATTATCATTAACAGAAATTAGCCAATTACTGGTTTGTTGTTTTGCAGTTATTTTTATTTCACCATTTTCATGGCTAAATTTAATGGCATTGTTAATCAAGTTTCTTAAAACAGTATTGATAACGGATGTATCAGCCTCAATTTCAAGTGATGCATCAATGCCATTATTTAAGGTGATATTTTTTGCCTTGGCAACATTTTGTAATAGGGCAATATTTTGGTTAACCAAATTGTTTAAGCAAAAACTTGTTTTATGAATGGTGACTTTTTCCATTTGCAAACGAGACCAGTTTAATAATGTTTCTAATAATTCATGGACTTGTTGGGCTGAAATATTAATGGACTTAATTTTATGCAAAAGGTTTTCTGTTGAGTGACTGTTAAAGTCATCCAGGATGTTTTTTGAATAACTGATGATGGGTAAAAAAGGATTTCTTAAGTCATGCGCAATGATGGAAAAAAGTTTATTCTTTTGTTGATTTGAAATGCTCAGCTGTTGAGACTTATGATTGATGACATCAATGCAGTGTAACAGCTCTTTGGTTGCCACTTTCAAGGCAAAAAATAACATGATTAAACTCAAAACCAGAAAACAAGCAAAAATCAATGACATTTGTTTAATAATGTTATATTTATAGTCCTTAAATAAGCGGGGTTTAACGCTATCAGTTAAAAGCCATAGTGTATTTTTAATGGGAGTTTTAGATAAAATATTATTTTGTTCTTGCCGAGTTAATAAGTAAGAGTCTCTGTTGGTTATCACATTTCTTGAACCTTCACTGGTCACTTCTATCAAATTTTTAGTTTGATGTACTAGCATCAAATCATGGCCTTTAGGTTGTGTGTTTTTTAAGATATTGGCTAATAGTTCAGCATTAAAACTGACAAAGAAAATACCAAAAGACATTTTTGTCATGATATCAAAATGATAAGTATGCTGATTGGGATGAATGCTTGGTCGTTGACTATGGTTTTTGGAAAAAATAGAAATATCTTGCTGGCAAACCTCTCCAACTAAACCATCAAAATCATCAATGATTGTATTGCCCGATTGATCAGCTAAGGTAATGCTGAAATAATGCGGGAAATAATCAGCCACAAGCTTCTTTAATTGCTTTAATAATGCCTCATTTGTTGGGTCATCGAATAACTGTTTAATTGAGGCTTGATGATCTCGTGCGAATAGTTGGACATAATGCTGTCTTGTTTGAATGAATTTTTCCAAATGTAAAGCAATGTTTTGAGTTGTGTTTTGGGCAAATTTAATCTGAAATTCACGATGATCATTGATTCTGTATTGAGCAATGAGCGTTAGAACAATAGCGGTCATTAATAATGTCATGATGATAATGACAGTAATAACATTTTTTTTAGGTATTTGTTGGCTTTTTTTATTCATTAATTTTTTAAATTATCGGAAAAACAAAGTTTTTTATTAACAAAATAGATATTAGGGGATTCGCAATAAATAAACATCCAACTTGTTTGCCCTCAAAGGGCATAGCCATTTTTTTGTCCACCTTTTTTGCGCCTCAAAGGCGAACAAAAAATCCTGCATAATTTGGATATTTACTTATTTCGTTTCCCCTTATTCATTTATTTATTTAAACCATGGTGGGCATAGATAGATGCGGATGATGTTCAATGAGTATCCGTGTTCAGCCGTGGTTATAAAAAAATATTACATGCTTTATTAAGGATATCATATCCTTTTTGCTGGAAAGCTGTGTTGATGTTGGTGATTAACCTGTGTTTCTTAGGATTATAGAGTAGTTTTATAGAATAACCTTGATTTTTTGACATTAATAATGTTTGTAACATTTTTGTAACAATTGCACGGTAATCTATGAATTATGAATAACTCATTACCTACAAAACACTATGATACGCGCTCTATTAAAGAACAGGCTGCAAAATATTTTGTGACTTTGGGCGGGGTGAGTGTCATTGCCGCAATCTTGTTGATATTTTTCTATTTATTACAAGTTGTGATCCCTATGTTTTCTGCGTCACATATCAAAGAGTTGACCTCATATCATTCTCCAGTTGTTGATAACGCTGAGTTGAGCAGTTCGTCTGCTCAAAAGAAAATTATCCCTTTGCGGGATAAAACACTGGTCATAGGTTTGGAAGAACAAGGCATGATTGGTGCCAGAGTAACCGCTTCAGGTAAAGTCATATTTTTTAATACGACGACGGGTCAGGTTACTTCCACACAGTCTCTTGATATTGAATCAGCAATTACCAGTTACTCATCTCATTTGGACTTGGTGGTCTTGGGTTTAGCCAATGGTCATGCACGGGTTTTAAAAATTATTTATGAGGTGAGTTATCAAAATAATGTCAGAACATTAACGCCAAAATTAAAATTTCCGTTGGGTGAAGAAAGCATTGAGCTGGATCCCTCTGGTCAAGCTTTAACGCA
Organism: Methylococcales bacterium; assembly: GCA_018671575.1. Lineage (GTDB taxonomy): Bacteria > Pseudomonadota > Gammaproteobacteria > JABHGC01 > JABHGC01 > JABHHM01. The sequence goes on from JABHHM010000295.1 coordinate 4,113, forward strand.
AGTTGTTTTACAACTGAATGATGACAGTGCAGGTTTGGCTGCGGTCACCAATGACCAACGATTGGTTGTCAGTCATTATATCAGAGAAGAGTCATTCATTGATGAGTCATTTACGACAGAACTGGAATCAAGATCTGAAAAAACAATTAAAAGTGAGGTGGTCAAATTAGCATTGGCTCCTGCATTGGATCATCTGTACGTCGCCACTCAAGGTGATATTTTGTATGATTATTCGTTAAATGACGAAGGCTTTGTTAATGTTCCTGCCAAATATACTTTCAAACACCCCATTACCAGTATCAAATTACTGTTGGGTGGCAATTCTTTGTTGGTTGGTTTACATAACGGAGAGGTTCAGCAATGGATGCAGGTTCGGACAAAAAATGGATCGTTTCTAACATTTATTCGTAATTTTCAGGAAAATAATCAAGCCGTTTCTGTCATCGCCACAGAACATGGTCGCAAGGGTTTTGCTGTCAGTGATAACCACGGCCACCTCACACTATTCTATTCGACATCACAACGTACTGTCGCCAGTATTGAAAAACTTGATTCGGCTATTACCCATATGGCGTGGTCATCACGTGCTCAACATTTGCTGGTGGTTGATGATCAGCAAATAATGCACCTTTATCATGTTGACAATGAATACCCTGAAGTATCATGGGACGTGTTGTTCGGTAAGATTTGGTATGAAGGTTATGATGAGCCAGATTATATTTGGCAATCATCAGCATCTACTAATGACTTTGAACCCAAGTTCAGCTTAGTACCCTTAACTTTTGGTACCATAAAAGCTGCATTTTATGCCATGTTATTCGCCATTCCCATTGCCTTACTGGGAGCCATGTTTACCGCACAATTTATGGCACCCAGAATGCGTCAAACTGTCAAGCCAACCATTGAAATTATGGAAGCATTACCAACCGTTATTTTAGGTTTCCTGGCAGGGCTTTGGTTAGCTCCTTATGTTGAAACTCATTTGGCGGGTGTATTCACCTTATTTATAATTTTACCTTTTGGTTTTATTTTAAGTGCTTTCGTTTGGGAAAAACTACCCAATAAAGCCATTTTTGAAGGTTGGGAAGCCGCTATCCTGATACCTGTTATATTATTGATGGTCTGGTTGTCGATGACACTCAGTTCACCACTCGAAAACTTATTGTTCAACGGTAGTTTGAGAGATTACATGAGCCAGCAATGGGGCTGGGGCTATGATCAACGAAACTCATTGGTGGTTGGTTTGATTATGGGGTTTGCAGTGATTCCAACCATCTTTTCCATTGCGGAAGATGCCTTATTCAGTGTTCCTCAACATTTAATTCGTGGTTCCCTTGCATTGGGGGCATCACGTTGGCAAACCATGATGTATGTGGTGTTGCCTGCCGCCAGTCCTGCCATATTTTCTGCAGTAATGATGGGTTTTGGTCGAGCTGTTGGTGAAACCATGATTGTCTTGATGGCAACGGGCAATACGCCATTAATGGACATGAGTATTTTCCAAGGGATGAGGACTTTGGCGGCCAATATTGCGGTTGAAGTGCCAGAAGCAGAAGTTGCCAGTACACATTATCGAATTCTATTTTTGGCGGCATTTATTCTATTTAGTTTTACGTTTATTTTTAATACAATCGCCGAATTGATTCGTCATCGATTACGTCAAAGGTATAGCGAATTATGAATCGACAATGGTTTAAAAGTGGGGTTCCCTGGATTTGGATTAATGCAGGTGCCATTGCAATTGCAATAGTCGCTGTTGTTGGTTTGCTGGGATTAATCATGATTCGTGGTATGAGTCATTTCTGGCCTGCTGAGGTGAGTGAGTTTAAGTTCCAAAATAAAACACAATCGACTACCATTATTGCAGAAATTATCGAGACTGAATCGATTCCTGCTCAAACAGTTCCAGGTTTTGATCATCTAACGGGTAATATCACCCGACATCTTGTGAAAACAGGTAATCGTGATATTTTAGGCGGTGATTTTAAATGGATATATGATCAAGGTATGAAGAGCCATGAGTTTCCAGCAGAAATTATGGTGTTGGAACGGGTTGAATGGGGAAATTTTTATGGTTACCTCAAGGCTGTTTATGAAAAAGATAAGCTCATTGCTTCCAATGAAAAAGCCTGGCCAGAATTTAAGCAAAGATTAAACCGAGCCGTTCATTTACGAGAAAAAATATTGGATCTTGAACAAGGTGACATTGGTGCGATTAATTATCAACTGGAACGCTTAAGACTGAAACAAAAACGTTTACAGTTGGATAATAAATTAGATGAAGCACGTCAAACAGAAATTTCTCAACAACGTGAAGTTTTAAAGCGACAATATCAAGTTTTGGTTCAACAAACAAAAACACTCTATCAAGATATTAATCGAGATTCCATTCGTGCCATCGTGATGGATGGTCGTGAAATCACTGTGCCATTGGAAAAAATCATCAAGGCATGGCAACCCAATAAAATGAATGTCATTGATAAATTTGGTTTTTATTTTACGTCACTGCTTAGTTTTATTCTGGAAGACCCAAGAGAAGCCAACACGGAAGGCGGTATTTTTCCCGCCATTTTCGGTACGGTTATGATGGTGCTATTGATGTCAATTGTGGTGACACCTTTTGGGGTGATTGCTGCTGTCTATATTCGAGAATATGCCAAACAAGGCATTGTTATCCGAATTATTAGGATTGCAGTAAATAATCTAGCAGGGGTTCCATCTATCGTTTATGGGGTGTTTGGATTGGGGTTTTTCGTTTATTTTATGGGGGCAGGGATTGATCAGCTATTTTACCCTGAAGCTTTACCTGCTCCAACTTTTGGCACACCAGGGTTGCTCTGGTCATCATTGACTTTGGCATTGTTGACATTGCCTGTTGTTATTGTGGCGACAGAAGAAGGTTTGTCACGTATTCCCAGGAGCCTGCGTGAAGGTAGTCTGGCATTGGGTGCCACTAAAATAGAGACTTTGTGGCGAGTGGTGTTGCCGATGGCAAGTCCTGCCATTATGACAGGATTAATTTTAGCTGTTGCCAGAGCTGCTGGTGAAGTGGCTCCACTGATGTTGGTTGGTGTGGTTAAATTAGCCCCCAGTTTGCCATTAGATGGTAATCTGCCATTTTTGCATCTGGACCGAAAATTCATGCATTTGGGATTTCATATTTATGATGTGGGTTTTCAGAGTCCCAATGTAGAAGCCGCCAGACCTTTAGTGTATGCCACTGCATTTTTACTGGTCATCGTCATTGTGACATTGAATTTAAGTGCCATTAATTTGAGAAATAAATTGCGCGAAAAGTATCGTGCATTGGATAACTGATGAAACAAACTCAAACAGTCAAAACAATTGATCCTTCACTGTTTAAATCTTCAAATAATAATCAGCCGAATGAATCTATCATGGATGTCAATCATCTTAATTTATATTATGGTGATGCTCAGGCGTTAAAAGATGTGAGTTTTAGCGTCAAAAAAAACCAGGTTACCGCATTTATTGGTCCCAGTGGTTGTGGCAAATCAACACTTTTACGGTGTTTTAACCGAATGAATGATTTAATCGAATCGGTTAAAATTGAAGGCGAAATTGTTCTGGATAAAAAAAATATATTTGATAATGAAATTGATGTCACTTCATTGCGTCGTCGTATCGGTATGGTGTTTCAAAAACCCAATCCATTCCCCATGAGTATTTTTGAAAATGTTGCCTATGGTTTGCGTTTACAAGGCATTAATAAACGACGTGTGCTGGAAGAAAAAATAGAATGGGCATTAAAGGGAGCAGGGCTTTGGAAAGAAGTTAAAGACCGTTTGGACGGCAGTGCGCTAGGTCTATCAGGTGGTCAACAACAACGTCTGGTCATTGCCAGAGCCATTGCCATAGAGCCTGAAATATTATTATTGGATGAACCTGCATCCGCATTAGACCCCATTTCAACGTTGAAAGTCGAAGAATTAATTTATGAATTAAAATCACGATATACCATTTTAATCGTCACTCATAACATGCAGCAGGCAGCTCGTGTGTCAGATGAAACCGCCTTTATGTATATGGGAGAATTGATTGAATTTGGGCGCACTGATTTGATTTTTACTAATCCCGAGAAGAAGCAGACGGAAGACTATATCACAGGGCGATATGGCTAAAAAGTAGGCCGTCACCGAGTATTTAAAAATTAGCCCGCTAGGAGGCTGTCCGAAAACGCATCTTTCCGCCAGAACTACGTTAAAATTCGGCTCAAAATGCTCATTTTGAGACTATTTTTCCTCGGTACCCCCTTGAGGGGTGAACGCAGAGTTGGCGGAAAGATGAGTTTTCGGACAGCCTTCTAGGAGGTTGTCCGAGAACTCAGGTTTTCGTCAAATCAAGGCATAAAATTGTCGAAAAAGCGCAGTTTACGTATGTAAATGAGCATTTTGAGACCTTTTTTAACGCAGAGTTGGCGGAAAGATGAGTTTTCGGACAGCCTCCTAGGGCAATCATGTTCAGGAAATATAATGAATACAACAAAACAACATATTTCACATCAATTTGATGAAGAAATGGAGCATTTACGCCATCAGGTGTTAAAAATGGGAGGAATGGTTGAACAGCAAATTAAAGGTTCACTCGATGCATTACAGGACATGAATGCTGAAGGTGCTGATCAGATTGTTTTGCGAGATCACCAAGTCAATGCGCTTGAAGTGGCGATTGATGAAGAATGCATGAGAATTCTGGCCAAACGACAACCTACTGCCTCTGATTTGAGAATGGTGGTGGCGGTTATTAAAACCATTACAGACCTTGAACGTATCGGTGATGAGGCTGAAAAAATTGCAAAAATGGCATTACATCTCACTGATATGGACAATATTTTCCACAAACGCTACAACGGCATACGCCACTTGGGAGACTATGTTACCCAAATGGTTCACGATGCACTGGATGCCTATGCCAGACAGGATGTTAATGCCGCATTAAAAGTGGTGCGTGATGATGAAGAAGCGGACAGTCAATATCAAGATTTGGTGCGAATGTTCATGACTTATATGATGGAAGACTCTCGTAAAATCACCGAAGTTCTTGATGTTATTTGGACCGCCAGATCATTAGAAAGAATTGGGGATCACGCCAAAAACATTGGTGAATATGTCATTTATTTAGTAAAGGGTAAAGATATTCGGCATTTAGACTTACAATCAATTGAGGAAAAGATTTTAACATGAAACAAGCCACGATTTTAATTGTTGAAGATGATGTTGATATTCACGAATTGCTTGAATTTTCTTTGAGCTCTGAAGGTTATCAGTTGTTGTCAGCATTCAGTGTTAAAGAAGCGTGGCAAAAAATTGAAAATAATGAAATTAGTTTGGTATTGCTCGATTGGATGTTGCCCGATAATAGTGGCATTGATTTGTTACGTCGTATCAGAAAATATCATACTTTGTTACCTGTGATTATGATCACTGCAAAAACTGAGGAAGAAAATAAAATACTGGGCTTGGATGTGGGGGCGGATGACTACATCACCAAACCCTTTTCAATACGCGAACTCAAATCAAGAATTCAGGCAGTTTTAAGGCGGACTTTGCCCGAGGAACAAAGCATTCAAATTGGTCGTTTATTGCTTGACCCTATCAGCCAGCGAGTGATGGTTGGTGAAAGTGAGTTGGATATTTCAGCCACAGAATTTCGTTTATTGCATTATTTTATGGGGCATACCGATCGAGTTTTTTCTCGCAGCCAGTTATTGGATCAGGTTTGGGGGATGAATTCTTATGTGGAAGAACGAACAGTGGATGTCCATATCAGACGTGTTAGAAAGAAACTTGAAACCCACGGTTTGTCCTCTTTACTACAAACCGTTCATGGCAGTGGCTATCGTTTCTCGAGGCAATTGTGACAGCCTGTGTTTGGCGTGAAATACGTTTTTTAAGCATTTTGCTAATGGTGTTACTCATCATCAGTAGTATAACGGGTTATACATTAGCCATCTTATTCACAGGGTTAGTGGGATATACTCTGTGGAATTTGTATCACATCAATCGTTTGTCCCGTTGGTTAAATAATCCTTCAAAAAAAGCACCTGAAAGCAAAGGTGTATGGGATGATGTTTATTACCAACTTTATCAACTTTACAAGCGTCAGCGCAAAGCTCGTCGCCGCCTGAAAAATATACTTCAACGTTTTCAGGAATCTACTCATGTCTTACCCTATGCCGTTATTGTACTTGATAGCCGTTATAACATTGAATGGTTTAATCCAGCCGCTAAAACAATGTTTAAGCTCAATGTTAAATCAGATATTGGTCATCGCATTGATAACTTAATTCGTTTGCCTGAGTTTTCTGGTTATTTGTTGAATAAAAAATTTGATCATCAATTTGAGTTTAAACTGGCGAAAAAAGCCATTGCACTCTCGGTAACTCCTTATGGGCAGGGGCAGTTATTAATCAGTGCCAGAGACATTACTCAGCAGTTTCTACTCGACAATATGAGACGAGATTTTGTGTCTAATGCCTCTCATGAGTTACGTACACCTGTAACGGTTATTATGGGGTATATCGAACTGTTATTAGACAAAGAAAATGTCAAAAAAAATCATCCACTTGAAAAAATTCAACAACAAAGTAAACGCTTAGAAAATATTATTTCAGAGTTGTTGGTTTTGGCAAAACTGGAAGCCGCTCAAGTCATTGACAGTCCTGCTCAATTAAATACCAAAAAATTACTGACTGAAGTGTTTGATGATGCGATAGCGCTTGATAATGGCCGACATAAGCTATCCACCGACATTGATTCCGTCAAACTTAATGGACGTTATGCTGAAATACGCATGGCTATTTCTAACCTGTTAACCAATGCGATTCGTTATACCGATGATGGCGGTCATATTAAACTATTCGCTAAAACAGACCCGTGGGGTGTTACTATTGGTGTTAAAGATGATGGAATAGGCATTGATTACACACACGTGAGTCGCCTCACAGAAAGGTTTTATCGTGTCGATGAGGGGCGCTCCAAGGAACAAGGAGGAACAGGTTTGGGTTTGGCCATTGTGAAACAAATACTGGATCGTCACGGAGCTCAACTTCGCATTCAAAGCACACCAGGTCATGGCAGTGTATTTAGTTGTTATTTTGCATTGGGTAAATAATCTGTAGACAAGATATAGTAAGGTTTGGTGGGAACTTTACAAATAATTTATCAATGTATAATATTGTTATATATTCATGTGTTTTTTTGGTCTATATTTAATAATAAATGCGTAGGACAGCCTCCTAGAAACCCAGAAATCCAGCATATAAAAATACAACCAGGAAAAGTATAAATGACAGACACCAGTAAACCAATGATTCTTGTTGTTGATGATCAGCCAGATAACATCATTTTAGTCACACATGCCATCAGAGATTTGTACAGTATTAAAGCCGCAACCAGTGGTGAAAAAGCCTTAAAAATAGCGACAACCATCCCAGAGATAACACTGATTTTATTAGATGTCATCATGCCAGAAATGGATGGTTATGAAACCTGTAGACGGTTAAAAGAAAACCCTTTAACAAGTCATATTCCTGTTATTTTTGTCTCAGCAATGGATACCCTTGAGCATGTTGTTTCAGGTTATGAATCGGGCGGTAATGATTATACCTTTAAACCCATACAGCCGTTGGTGTTGCGTCAGAAAATCAAACTTGCCATTGAAAGCACTCAGCAATTAAGTAGTGTTAAGAATGAAAAAGAAATGGCAGTCAGCACAGCAATGACTGCGATGACCAGCAGTGGTGAGCAAGGGGTTGTTATCGGTTTTATGAGAAAAAGTCTTAGCATCAATACCGTTAAAAATTTGGGGAAGCACGTCATTGATAGTGTGAGCCAATACAATTTGAATTCCAGTGTTCAACTTAGAACTTCAGAAGGCATCTGCAATGTCAGTAAAGATTCAGCAATGTCACCGCTTGAAGAAGAATTTCTAACACGACTTAAAAGCGCTGGTCGTTTGGGAGAAAAAGGTAAGAATTTTATTGTTAATTATAGCAATATCACGCTATTGATTAAAAATATGCCTGTCGAAGATGATGATAAACGAGGTCGTTTACGAGATCACCTTGCATTGTTGCTTGAGGCCGCATCAGCCAGATTGGAATCGTTAGTAATGCAAGAGCATCTGATTAACGTTGTTGATGTTGCCAAGCAATCCCTGAAACAAATAGAAGAATTGCAAATGAACCATAAACAAAATGCCGTAGGTATGATGGATAATGTTTTGCGTGACCTAGAAGCCTCCTTCATGAGCTATGGTTTAACGGAAGACCAGGAAGATAAATTAACGGATATTGTCTCAACGGCAGTTGACGATGCCATTGTTAATTTTGAAGAAGGACTTAAAATTGATGAAAAACTGAGAGATATTGTCGCCAGTCTTGAACGCTTTACCGATTCTTGAGATGAATTGACTGGAGCGGTAGGGTTTTAAGAAGCTAATTTTAATGTTTTGGAAAAATAAAAGCTTTAAGGTAACACGCAATAAATAAACTACCCATATTGCGCAGAAATTTTGTTTGTTTTTTTTGTTACAAAAATAGGCGTGTAGTCGCTCTACATAACTATTTTTGTAACAAAAAAGACGAACAAAAGAGCCAGTAAGATGGGTAGTTTATTTATTGCGAGTTGCCTAA
>JABHHM010000352.1 GCA_018671575.1 Methylococcales bacterium
ACAGCAGTTTTTATAAATTAAACTTTCGGATTCAGGTTGTATTAAAAATACTTCAAAAAATTATCATTATTATTTTCTATCAATCAAATAATTCAATATCTCCAGTCACTGGTGTATGCTCCAGAGAGCTGATATATTGCTTCTCGGCATTGACCAAAGAATTATTTTTCAGTGATTTAATTCGCTTCACCATGACTTTTCCCGTCAAAGGATAATAGGCAACTTTTCTTGGCCACACATTACCCACATCACTGGAAATAATTTTCAAGTTTTCTGTATTCAAAAACTCTTTAACGAATTCAATATTAGATTTACCAATATCAGACATGTTTGACAATATTTTACCGCCACCAAAAACTTTAACTTCTAGGCTACTTTTCCGTCCACCAAACTTTAATATTTCATTAATCAGGGCTTCCATTGCAAAATTTCCATATCGATGAGAACTATCATCTGCCCCTACATTTCCTGGCTTAAAATCACTATTTTTTGATATTGGCAACATGAAATGATTCATTCCTCCAACCTGTTTTGCCTCATCACGAATGCAAGCTGATATACAAGAACCCAACGTTGTCACAATAATTTCAGACTGGTTAGACACATAAAATTGCCCTGGCAATATTTTTGCCGCATAAACCTTTCTGGTGGGATCCCAGTAGTGGTTAATGTGCTCAAAGCCAGGCAGTGTTTTTATTTTTTCATCTTTCTTCAATGATCTATTCCTAAAAATTGTAACTATCCATGAATATAAATTTTGTTACGAAAAATACAATAATTACCAGTAACTGCTCAGGTTCCACCTATTTGGCTTCAGTTCAAAACAAAAAACATGAGTTTATGGCCTACATGGAAATAGGGGTGTAGAAAATGCAATTTTCTGCCAAATATCAATGAATATTTTTTCCTCGCCCCCTCCCTCCCCTTGATAGGTAAACGACAAAATGAAAACAAACAGAAGAGACATAAACAGTTACCCTAAGTTTTTTATCAATTCCACCGTTTTATCAAGTGCTCCTTTATTATTCATTAAAACTTGATGATTTTTTTCACCAGCCTCTTGCCTTAGTTTTTTATTTTTTAACCAGTTAATGACCTGCTCGGCCAGTTGGCTTTCATTTTCAACACTGACACTTCCCCCATTGCTTTCCAACAATGAAGTAATTTCTCGGAAATTATGCATGTATTTACCATAAACAACGGGTAACTTTATTTGTGCTGCCTCTAAAGGATTTTGTCCACCATGTGACACTAAACTGCCGCCAATATAGGCTATATCAGAAACAGCATAATACAACATTAACTCCCCCATTGAATCACCAATTAAAACAGATGTTTCTGCAGAACAGACACCATTGTCACTTCTTTTAGCAACGTTAAAACCATCAGCCACACATAATTTATAAACACGATCAAAACGCTCAGGATGACGAGGTACAATAATTAATAATGTATCAGGGCATTTTTCTCTAACCCGTTTAAAGGCTAATAAAATTTTTTCGTCTTCATGATCATGTGTGCTTGCGGCAATCCATACGTTGTGATTATCAGGCAATAATTTTTTTATTTTAATGGCATCTGTTTGTAACGAATCTGAAATGGGCTTATCAAACTTGATATTCCCCACCACTTTAACTTTTGACTTAACAGCACCCAGTTTTATTAGCCGTGATGCATCCTCCTGGCTTTGGGTAGCGATCATCGAAACATGCGATAATACTTCTGACACAATACCTTTTATTTTTACATAGCCTTTAAATGAATGGTCTGAAATTCGTGCATTCGAAATTAAAATTGGAATCTTTTTTTTATCGGTATAATGGTATAAATTCGGCCATAATTCTGTCTCCATAATGACAGCCATTTTAGGCTTAAATTTAACTAAAAACCGCTGAATGGCATCAGGTAAATCATAAGGCAAATATACATGTTCAACTTTATCATCAAATTGATCTATTACTCGGGCTGACCCTGTTGGTGTCATGGTTGTTATTAATATTGAATAGTCAGGCTGATTTTCAATTAATTTTAATACAATGGGAACTGCCGCATTCACCTCACCCACTGAAACAGCATGTAACCAAATATAAGCATTTTTATCTGTAATTATTTTTTTATAGAAGCCAAATCGTTCATTGATGCGATACCAATAACCTCTGTTATTCATCCCTCTTTTTAATAGTTTCAACAATACAAAAGGGATTAACAAATACAAAATAACAGTGTAAAATAACCTTTTCATAAATTGAATATGATCTGTAATTTAAAAATATAGAATACACTTATAGTAGTCGATAAATTGAAAAAGTTTTGTAATTTATGCTGAAATAATGCTCAAAATAATCAGCTACACTAAATATTAACCCCTAAACTTCAAGCCTAATATTTTCTTTTTTATCATGCATTTAGACGATTTATATGTACTTTTAGTCGAACCTTCAAGCACACAACAAAAAATCATTGCGAATTATTTTCAGGAAATAGGTGTCGATCATCTTAGGTTCTGTAGAACAGGCAATGAAGCTCAGAAAATCATGCTTAACGAAACACTAGACCTGGTCGTTAGCGCCTTGTATCTTGCAGATATGACGGGAACAGAGCTGGTTACTTCAATGCGTCATGATGATGACCTGAAAGAAGTTGCATTTATTCTAATTTCTAGCGAAACCAGCTTCCGTTATCTCGATCCAATCCGACAAGCAGGTAGCATAGCCATTCTACCCAAACCATTTGATACCGATGAATTAAAAATGGCACTCAATGCCACCTTATCATTTATCGACCCTGATGAAATTGAGCTACAGCATTATGAAGCAGAAGACCTAAACGTATTAATTGTTGACGATAGCTTAACTGCCAGAAATTTTATAAAAGGTGTTCTGGAAAAATTAGGCATGCGTCATTTTACTGTTGCTGAAAATGGCCAAGAAGCGGTTGATATTTTAGATGATCATTTTTTTGATCTGGTCGTCACCGATTACAATATGCCAATCATGAATGGCCAAGAATTGTTACAACACATTAGAACCAAGAGTTCTCAGCAAACAGTCCCTGTGCTAATGGTCACCAGCGAAGACAGTGAAAGCAGATTGGCGGCAGTGCAACAATCAGGCGTTTCTGCTGTTTGCGATAAACCTTTTGCAACCGATTCTGTTAAACAGTTAATTGAGCAGATATTTTCAGAAGATTAAAAAAAACTTTGTAATTGTGAAAAAATTTTGTTCACAGGCAAGGCACGAAAATAGACACATAGTCGTACTATGCAACGGTTTGAGTAACGAAGCCTGTGGAGCAAAGGCCGAGTAAAAGTTAATTTTGAATCGCCCCTAAGGTCACACGCAATAAACATAAATAAATCGGATAAATCATAGCGAGAGTGTTCAACTGATTTATTTAAGTAGGTGACCATAATTATCTTAACAAAATTTTCGCTCAAGATTTTTTGACCTTTGGTGTTACTGCTCTGATTGCATAGAGGTCTATTCGGTCAGAGTAGTAGTGCCAAAGGGCGGAAAATATTGAGTGAAAATGTTA
>JABHHM010000479.1 GCA_018671575.1 Methylococcales bacterium
ACCTACTTAGATACTTAACTACAAATAAAAATCAAAATAAAATATTTAATCACAAGTGCTAACAAGACATACCACACAAAGTTATGATGCAATAGCACCACAATCAACTAACCACTATGAACAAAGATCCATAGTATGTATTGCGACTAAAAATCGCTACTACGACTAAAGCCAAAGATTCAATTCTTACCAAAAAATTTTACAGCCTATAAGAAATCAAATATCGCATCATTGACATAGATCAATTACTAAAGATTTAGTCACTAAAAATATAGATATTATTATTAATTAAATAACCAATATTATCCTGGTTATTTAGTTTTTATCCCTAAATCAATTTGATTTAAACAATATTTTTGCAAACTGACTGGGATGTAAAATAGTAATTTGCTGCTTTACTACTTTTATCACCCCTTCTTTTTGCAAATTTTTCAACAAGCGAGATAAGGTTTCTGGCTTAACCGATAATCGAGAAGCTAAAACATTTTTGGGAATATCCAAATCGAAATGATCTTGCCCACAAGGCACTCTGGACTGTAAAAAATGAATTAAACGATAATTGGCATTTTTTAAAGTCAAATTGTCAATATCCGTTAACCAACCGTGTATTCTACTACTCATTTCCGCCATAACACGAAAACAAGTATCCACAGAATGATGTAAAATTTGCCGATAAACATGACTATTAATTTGCAATACGGTTGTTTTATGAATGGCTTGCGCACAGACCTGATAACAGGGTTTATCTTGAAACATAAAAGCTTCTGCAAATGTCTGACCACTATCAAAAACATGAAAAACTTTTTCATCTCCATCCACTGAACAACGAAATATCTTAACTTGCCCTTCTTTAACCCAAAAAAATGACTCTGCGGGCTGACCTTGAGAAAATAAAGACTCACCCGATTTAAGTGAAATAAATTTTCCGCACTTTACTATTAACTTCAAATCTTCATCAGAAAGTGCGGAAAAAAGATAAATTGACTTCAGAATTTCTATCGAAATATTTTCTGATTTAGCGATCATTTACTGAAATTGTCCTCTAACTGGAATGTCTTTAATGCGTAAATATTTTTCTAGCTCTTGCTCTATATACTGCGCTTGCCCAGGTTCAGGCAAACCACCAATTAATTTACGATCTTTATCACTTTTCAAAATAGCATGAAGCTCGTAAGTCACCGTTGAACCATTTTTACCACGACTCACTTTTTCTTTGACGTATAATTGCTTCAGTTCAGCCACCATCAATTCAGTATTACCAAACCATGGAAATGGTTTATGAAAAATAGAAATTTTCAGTTGACTGGCATAAATGTAAGTTTTATTTTTCCAGACAGCCAAGGTATAGTAAGTCAAACCAACTCCAGCAACCATATGCAACACTGGAAAAAGAAGCATGATAATATTGCCCTCTTCAAAAGCCATAGCATACCAGAAAAATAAAAAACCATCCCAAAAAACACAAAAAAATACAAGGAAAATAATATGCCAGCCAAACCAGCTCCGCACAATCTCAATGTAATCTGGGTGACGAATTAACTCAAGACTTTCGGGTAAAGCCATGGGCATTTCTTTTGACATTAAACTTCCTCAAAAATTAATGTATATTTCACACTAACGAAATTTACTTGATAAAAAATAGTATGATCATTACAATGGTTATCGCTCTACAAATAACAATAATAAATAGAGACTCCTTATGCCGTTACCTTTTAAATGGTTGCTAACCTTTGTAATTATTGTAGCACCTCTGACCACATCAGCATCTAAAGATTTTCCTGTGCCTGATGGCATCAAACCCAATGTGAATTTCTGGATTAAAATATACTCTTCGGTAAGCTCCAATAGCGGACTCATTCATGACAATGAATCCATGCAGGTTATTTACAATAAGATTACTTTTAAAAAAAATTCCAGCCGAAAAAGTCGTCGCCGACAAGCAAGAAAAGCCGTTAAATATTATCAAAAAACATTAAGAAAACTGGCAACAGGTCAACGCAAAAACTTATCTCGAGATGAGCAAAATATCCTCTCAAAATGGCCATCAGCCAATTCAAATACATTAAAAAAAGCGGCCAAAAATGTCAGATTTCAATTAGGGCAAGCAGATCGTTTTGAAAAAGGTCTTATTCGTTCTGGTACCTATTTAACTTATATCAGAAATGTATTTAACTCAATGGGATTACCCACCAAACTGGCAACGTTACCTCACGTTGAATCATCGTTTAACCCCAAAGCTTATTCACACGTTGGTGCCGCTGGACTTTGGCAATTTACCCGATCAACAGGCAAACGTTTCATGCGCGTAGATCATGTTGTTGATGAAAGACTGGATCCTTATAAAGCAACCATTGCCGCCGCTCAGCTATTACAATTTAATTACAATGTCACCAAGAGCTGGCCAACGGCAATAACCGCTTACAACCATGGTGTTTCTGGTATGAGAAGAGCCATTACCCAGTTAAAAACTGATAATATTGCCACCATTGTCAAACATTATAATGGCAGAACTTTTGGTTTTGCTTCCAGAAATTTTTACAGTGAATTCATTGCAGCAGAGTATGTTTCAAGGCATGCCAATCGATTCTTTGGACGACTTAAACGAAATAAACCCAGTCGTGACTTACAATTGGTTATTCCAGACTATATCGCCGTAAAAACCATTCAAAAATCCATTGGAATCAGCACTCAAACACTCAAACTAAAAAACCCAGACTTGAGATACGCCATTTGGAATGGAACCAAATTAATTCCCAAAGGATTTAAACTGCGAATACCCCGCACCAAACATTACATAAAAATGAGAGCGGCAATTGCCAAAATACCAAGTTCAAAGCGCTCATCCAAACAAAAACCTGATCGATATTATAAAATAAGAAGAGGCGACAGCTTATCAAAAATTGCAGCTTATTATCGAGTCAAAGTTCGTGATTTGGTTGCGATGAATGGATTACGCAGCAGACATAGAATCAGGATCGGTCAAACCTTACGTTTACCCATAAAATCAGCTAAGAAACAAAAATTTTATGTGGCAGTTTCTAAAAAACATCAACAAAATAAAATTTCCCTATCATCAAAAATTTTAAATCGTGATTTTTACATTGTAAAAAGAGGAGATTCTATTTCTCAAATTGCCAACGATTTTAAAATGACAGAAAAGGAATTAATGTCACTGAATAACATTAAAAATCGTCATCAGCTAAGCATTGGAAAATCGTTAAAAGTCATTCAGGAAAAACCACCTACTCGACTGATTGCACACAACAACAAACCCATTGCTATAAACCCAACAAAATTAAAAGCAACCCAACCAGCGCCATTGGAAATCA
Organism: Methylococcales bacterium; assembly: GCA_018671575.1. Taxonomy (GTDB): domain Bacteria; phylum Pseudomonadota; class Gammaproteobacteria; order JABHGC01; family JABHGC01; genus JABHHM01. Next base: position 3,330 of record JABHHM010000479.1, read on the forward strand.
AGCAAATTAAACCAATAAATAATGTAAAACCAATCAAACAACCTGTCGTAGCCCTTGCAGAAGAAACAGAAAACCTGATTGAACTAGACTTTACCAAAAAAGAAAATAAATCAAAGATAGTTTTACTTGAAGCCACTGAAAATGAAAGCAATTCCGAACCCAGTAAACTTTTAGCAGACCCGACTAACTATTCAGTTCTCAATAAAAACAGCGTCATCATACAAGAAGGTGAAACATTAGGACATTATGCCGATTGGTTAGCCATTAAAACACAACGACTACGTCAAATTAATAACATGAAATTTCGCCAACCCGTTATAGTCAGCCGAAAAATAAAACTTTCTTTTACAAACCGTTCAATTGCACAATTTGAGAAAAAAAGACTCACCTTCCACCAAAACATTCAAAGCAAATATTTTGAAAAATATAAAATCACCGAAACTAAAAAACATATTGCCCGACGAGGTGAGTCATTGTGGGTACTATCTAATAAATATCAACTGCCTATCTGGCTAATTCGACAATATAACCACGACACTAATTTCCAGTTGGTTAAACAAGGTTTACTAATTAACATTCCAGCCATTGTTAAAAGATGAATTATCGGACAAGTATCCGAGAACTATCTTTCCACCAATTCTGCTATAAAAATGGCCTCAAAACACTCATTTATAAACCTATTCGGTCAGAGTCGAAGTGCGAAGGACGGAAAATATATCCAAAAATGTTAAA
>JABHHM010000230.1 GCA_018671575.1 Methylococcales bacterium
AACAAAAAAGACAAACAAAATTTCTGCGCAATATGGGTGGTTTATTTATTGCGTGTTACCTAAAAATCATAAAACTAGGCTTAATCAGGTTCACTTTATCTCTAATTATATATAGAATACCAAACAGATTAACATTTGTAATAGCATTTACACATAATTTTTGAGGAAGCCCCATTATGAATATAAAACGAGTAATAAAATTGTTCTGTTTTGTTGGTTTGTTGAATGGACAGTATGGTTATGCAGAACAATTTGGCGACGCTGTTGAATGGGTAAGTGCGTCGGGTAATATCAACTGGAGTCAAGGGCAGGTCGTTTCAGAAGGTGTGGGTTTGGCATCTGAACGAGTTAGGAGTCGGGCTAAAGCAAGAATACTGGCTTGTCGTGCAGCCATAGTGGATGCTCAGCGTAATCTGCTAGAAACCACCAAAGGTGTTAGAATAGAGTCAGAAACAATGGTGGAGAATTACATGTTGAAAAGTGACCGAATTCGTACCAGAGTCTCTGGAATTATTAAAGGTGCCAGGCTTAAAAGCAAAAAAATAGAATCCGATGGTACGTGTGTTGTTAAAATGGTGATGCCAATGGAAGGCAAATTGGCATCGACTATCTATGCTAAAAATTATTCTGATCAAGTTTCATGGAATCAGGGTATACAACCCTTTTTAAATAATTTGGCATCTTGGTTTCCAGCTGCTCATGCGGGAACGGCAAAAAGACAGTTGTGGCAAGTAAAAATTGATGATATTCATGAGCGTTTAAAACGTGTTGAAAATTTTGTGCAAGAGCCAGTTAGCACTAAAAAACAAGCTAAGGGTGAACCGACAGGATTGATTATTAATGCTTCAGGATCAAATTTTTTATTTTCTATGAGTCCTAAACTTCGCCAGTTAAGGGGAGGGGTGCTTTACCCGACCACTGTTAATAAAGTAGATGCCCGTAAGAATGGCCGTCTGGTTTCCTTGTTTATGAGTGATTTGAATAAAGCCAAATCACATGCGCGAATTGGATCACGTCCAGTTGTGGTTAAAGCATTACGTACCTATGGTAAAACAAGAACAGACATTGTGTTGGGCAAAGATGCTTCAAAAGTTTTAGCAAATCTGATAAGAAATGGTTTTCTGGATAATGCTGAAGTTATTATTGTAATGAATTAGTCGCTTGGATCAATTATGTCTGAATTAAAAAAACTGGGTAAATATGAAATTGATAAAGAGCTTGGTCGTGGAGCAATGGGAGTGGTCTATAAAGGTCATGATCCATTTATCGATAGATTTGTTGCCATTAAAACCATCAGCCGTGAATTATTAGAAACGGGAGATGGAGAAGCTTTACTGGAGCGCTTTAAACGTGAAGCACAAGCGGCAGGGCGTTTAAATCATTTAAATATTGTCGATATTTATGACTTTCGAGAAGATGATGGTATTTTTTACATTGCCATGGAGTTTGCCGAAGGTCAGGAATTACAAGAGTTTTTTGATAATAATGAACGGTTTGATATTGCAACCATTGTAAAAATAATGACCCAGTTGTTAGATGCTTTAAATTATTTGCATGAAAATGGTGTGGTGCATCGTGATATCAAGCCCGCCAATATTTTAGTAATGGCAGATGGTCACATAAAAGTAACCGATTTTGGTATTGCTAGAATTGATACTTCTAATCTGACCCAAGCGGGCTCTATTATGGGGACGCCGAGTTATATGTCACCCGAACAGTTTACGGGTGAACAGGTTGATCGACGTTCGGATATTTTTTCAGCAGGTGTTATTTTTTATCAATTTTTAACGGGTGAAAAACCTTTTGTTGGTAACATCGCCACCATAATGCATAAGGTTTTGAAAGTTCATCCACTCAGCCCGTCTGAATTAAATTCTCAAGTTCCTGCCATATTTGATGCCATATTAAAAAAAGCCATTACTAAAAATCGAGAAAATCGTTATCAAACTGCCAAAGCGTTTATGGATGATATTAACCGAGCGGTTAGGGAAGGAGATTTTTCTACTATTAAAATAGGTGGAAATGATGATCATGATGACAGTCACAATGCAGATACTGTTTGTAGCGATAATTCAACAGACACTGTTTTTGATGTAGATCCTAAAATAAAGCAAACAAAAACAGGAAATACTGGTTTGGTGTTGGGAGTGGTTGGTGTTTTGGTTGTGTTGGCTCTTGGTGTTGGTTGGTGGTTAATTCAGTCATCGCCAGTTGTTGTCGAGCCAGAGGCGAATATTGTGGAACAACGATTGAAAGATGATTTCATGAAGAAATCGGTGATTGTCAAGCAACCAGTAGAAATTAAAGAAATAAAACAAAGCGAAGAAAGCAAGGAAGTTTTGACCAAACTGCCTGAAAATATTGTAAAAAAACAGGAGGTCGTTAAGATTGTGCCTGTTCCCGTTATTTCTGAGCCAGTTGTTGAGCCAGGTTTTATTTATGTTAAAACCGAACCAACGGATGCCATTGTTTTTTTTAATGGAAAGCAACAGGAAAAACACAGTCCATATAGGTTTAAGTTAAAACCTGGAAGCTATCAAGTTAAAATTACCAAGTCAGGTTATTTTGATATGGAGACTGAAATTGAAGTTTCATCTGACATGACTTTTCCTTTTACAGTGGGTTTGCAAAAAAAATAGTAATGACTCAGCATATTCATGGTTTTATCCGATTTTGGTGTTGTTTTCGTACTCATAATGATCACATAAGTAGGTGACCATAATTATCTTAACAAAATTTTCTCTCAAGATTTTTTGATCTTTGGTGTTACTGCTCTGATTGCATAGAGCTCTATTCGGTCAGAGTAGTAGTGCCAAAGGGCGGAAAATATGGAGTGAAAATGTTAATATAATTAAGGTCACCTACTTATATCTAATATGTTCACATTTTCTGTGCGAAAATGCCTTGGACTCGGGTAAAATCTAAACGTGTTGAGTAGTAAAAAAATAAAATATAATTTAACGAGGTGATCATTTGAGAACTGAAACAAAATTAGATGTAGAGTTGTGGAATTACCAATATGTTAATTCTATTTTGGAAGAAACGCATGTGTTGTCTCATGCATCAGAAGCACACGGGATTTTGTGTGGTTTGATGGCGTTAAAATCAAGTCGTGTCAAAGATATTTGGTTGGCACAATTAATTGAAAACTGGAAACCAGGTGATTCTGTTGATGATTCATGTGAATGGGTGCTTGATCAGCTATTTAAATTAACCGTTAATCAATTGGAAGATGATGATTTTGGTTTTCAATTATTATTGCCTGACGTCGAAGATTCGATGATTGCAAGAACGGAAGCATTGTCTTTTTGGTGTCATGGCTATCTCTATGGTTTGGGTATCTCTGGTGTTGTTGATCAAATTAATTCAGAAGTTGAAGGTGTTAAAAATATCATTGAATTCATTCATGACTTGCAGGAAATAACAAAATTAATTGCAACTGAAGTAGATGAAGATGATTCTGCCGAATTGGCCTATATGGAGCTAGAAGAATATGTGCGGTTTGGTGTGATGAGTATCTGGGAATTTGTCAATGATCAGATGGGTAATCGAAGTCAGACGCTACATTAATTATGAAATTAAAAAAACAGGAATTTAAAAAGCGTCGGCAAGAATTGATGGCAATGATGGGTTCAAACAGCATTGCTTTTTTACCGACAGCTCCAGTGGCGAATAGAAATCGAGATGTCGATCATATTTATCGACAAGACAGTGATTTTTACTATATTACGGGTTTTTCTGAGCCTGAGGCATTGGTTGTTTTGATTCCTGGGCGTGAACAGGCCGAATATATCCTGTTTTGTCGTGAAAAAGATGATAACAAAGAACTTTGGCATGGGCGACGCACTGGTCTTGAAGGTGCTTGTGAAGAGTTCGGCGCAGATGATTCCTTTCCAATTACAGATATTGATGAAATTATTCCAGGTTTAATGGAAAACCGAGATCAGGTTTATTACCCCATGGGTTGTAATGCTGAGTTTGATATCAAATTATTGGAATGGTTGAACCAACTGAGAGGTAATGTGAGAAAAGGGGGGCGCCCACCCACTGAATTTATTTCTTTAGATCATGTTTTGCATGAAATGCGCCTCATAAAAAAAAGCTGGGAAATTAAACTGATGCAAATGGCGGCAGATATTTCTGTTGAAGCCCATATTAGAGCGATGAAAGCTGTTCGCCCAAAAATGAAAGAATTTCAGTTAGAAGCTGAATATCTCCATGAATTCATTACTCAGGGAGCAAGATCAACTGCTTATCCTAGTATTGTTGGTGGCGGTAAAAATGCCTGTGTTTTGCATTATATTGATAATAATGAGAGTTTAAAATCTGGTGATTTGGTGTTGGTTGATGCGGGCGCCGAATACCAAAACTATGCTGCTGATATTACCCGAACATTTCCTGTTAACGGTCGATTTACAACAAATCAAAAATTGTTATATCAAATTGTTCTGGATGCTCAAAATGCTGCGATTGAAGCAATTAAACCAGGTATCCACTGGGATGATCCTCATAATATTGCCGTTGATATCATTACCGAAGGTTTAATTAATCTGAAAATATTAAAAGGATCAAAGAAAAAACTCATTAAAGACGGTGCTTATAAAGCCTTTTTTATGCATAAAACAGGGCATTGGTTGGGGTTGGATGTTCATGATGTTGGTGATTATAAGGTGGAAGATGAATGGCGACAGCTTGAAATGGGTATGGTATTAACGGTAGAGCCTGGTCTTTATTTTTCGCACCATAGCAAAGTGGCCAATAAATGGAAAAACATAGGTATTCGTATTGAGGACGATGTTTTGGTTACAGCAGATGGACATCATGTTTTGACTCAAGCATTGCCTAAAACAATTGAAGAAATTGAATATTTGATGAATTCATAATGAAACAATATGACGTTCTGATTATTGGCGGTGGTATGACGGGTGCAAGTATGGCACTGATGCTGAGCGGACACGGGTTGTCAATTGCAGTGTGTGAAGCCAGTCAAAGTCATCATAAAAATAGCCAGTATGATCAGCGTGCAATTGTATTATCTTATAGTAGTCGGCAGATTTTTGAGGCAATGGGTGTCTGGGAAAAATTATTGCCCTTGTCACAGCCTATTACCAATATTCATGTTTCAGATAAAGGTCGATTTGGTTTTACAAGGCTATCTGCAAAGCAGTCAAAAGTTGACGCTATGGGCTATGTTTGTAGTGCGGGTGAAATAGGTGAGGTGTTATCTGATCAATTAAAAGAACAGTCTGATATCGACTATCTTTGTGCTGTGAATGTTGAGCGAGTGGAGTCTGTTGGTAACGAAGTTGTTGTCTATCAATCGGATGACGTCAATGAAAAATTTTCTGCTCAATTGGTTATTGCGGCAGACGGTAAGTCATCAAAAATTCGTCAGCAATTAAAAATACCCGTTTCTCATTGGAAATATCAACAAATTGCTTTTGTCACATTTATTACTCCTGAAATAGATCATCAAGGTGTCGCGTATGAGCGGTTTACTGAGAAAGGGCCTGTAGCTCTTTTACCGATGAAGGATGGTCAATATGCAGTGGTGTGGACGGTCAATGAGGATGAAGCTGAATCCATCAAACAATTATCAGATGAACATTTTATAGAAACCTTGCAAAAACGTTTTGGTAGAAGAGTGGGTAAATTTCATTCATTGAGAAATCGTCTTTCTTATCCGTTAGATTTTATTTATGCCGAACAACTGATTAAGCAACGTGTTGCTTTAATTGGTAATGCTGCCCATGCTTTTCACCCAATAGCTGGTCAGGGATTTAATTTGGGTTTAAGAGATGTGGTTGTTCTGGCAGAGCAAATTATTCAGGCAAATAACGCCAGTGAAGATATTGGTGCTGAAAGTATTTTAAAAAACTATGAGAGTTTGAGAAAATCAGATCATCAAAAAACCCTGTTAATGACCGAAGGGTTTGTTAGAATTTTTAATAACCCACTGTTTTTGATTGGAGCTATTAGAAATATTGGGATGTCTTGCCTTGATTTATTTCCATCGTTGAAGCAACAATTTATCGATCGATCAATGGGGGTGTCGGGCTCTCAGTCAAAAATTTTAGCGGGTCTTTCTGTTAGAGATTAGTTTAGGGTCGCACACGTCCCTTATTTTATTAATTAATGATTTTATAGAAATGTTATCTTGCACTATTAATATCATTAAAAGCATGTACAATTAAAAATATTCTGAGCCATGCGTAAAGACAAGTCAGAATAGTACAATTCAACGGAACAACCATCACTTATTAGTATGCAATCCTAGGCAAACTTACTAAGGCGGAGATGGTGCATGGGTAGCAGTTGTACTGAGGTCAGCCCGTCTGTCCGCAGTGGGTGAAAGCCCCACATCATTTCTATATTTGTTTTTTATCCCACAGGGTAAAAGCTAAATTAAGTGGCTTGTCCGCTTCAATGCAAGTTTGTGCTCTTGCAGTATAAGTTTTATTCGAGTAGGCAAGTTGCCTCAACTCAACTTTATCTGAAAAAATATTCCCTTCAAACCTTTATATGTGGCAGGTTAGTCATCCGTGTTCTATTATTAGAGTATCTGTGTAAGTATTTTGTGCATTTAATTCCCAAAAAATATTGTTGAATTCCTTAGGAAAGACTGTATGCCCCAGTTGTTAATCATTGATGATTCGGTCGAAATTCATAAATTAATGAAGTTTTGGCTGAAAAAAGATAATTTTGAAATTATCAGTGCTTTTGATGGTCAGTCAGGGTTCAAGCAAGCAGTTAAGGTGGTGCCTGATGTCATTTTGATTGATGTGATTATGCCAGATACTGATGGTTTTGAAGTTTGTAAAATGTTAAAGCTTAATAAAGTCACCGAGCATATTCCAGTAATATTTTTGACAGCAATAGATAATACCATCGATAAAGTTAAAGGACTGGAGTTAGGAGCAATAGATTATGTCATCAAACCTTTTGATGTCGCAGAGCTAAAAGCACGGATTAATATTGTTTATAATAATAAAAAGTTGAAGGAAGATTTAAAAAAAGAAAAAGAAGCAGCCGAAGAAGCCACTCGATTGAAAGATCAGTTTGTCTCTTTGGTTGCACATGATTTAAGAAGTCCTTTTGGTGCAATGCTCGGTCATTTAGAGTTGCTGGTGTCTGATGAAATTGAGCCATTGCATGAAGATCATAAAGAAATATTAGAAATGATCATTGCAACAGGCTATCAGCAGTTAGATATGATTGCTGATTTGTTGCATTCCAGTCGCCTTGAGGGCGGTAAAATAAAAGTCAAATTACAGTTGTTTGATACGCATCAATTGGTCGAAGAGTCGATTGCTAAAACACAGTTATTGGCAGATAAAAAACATATTCAGTTGGTCGATAATGTCCCAAAAAACATGTACATTCATGCGGATAAATATTTAATTCAGGAAGTGGTGCAAAACCTGATTACCAATGCCATTAAATTTTCTTATCCAGAAAGTAACATAGAAATTACCGTTTATACTGATGATGAGGTTGTTGTTGCCGTTAAAGATTTTGGTGTGGGTGTTGAAGAAAGTAAACTGGATAATCTTTTTGAACCTGTGGAAGGCAAATCAACAATGGGAACCATGGGAGAAGAAGGTACAGGACTGGGGTTGATGTATTGTTTTGATATAATTAAGGCTCATCATGGAACAATGTCTGTCGTATCTGTTGTTGGTGAGGGCAGTACCTTTTATATTCATCTGCCATTAAAGCCCAGGCATTGATGGTATGAGAAAGAAGTGTGTATCCTATCCTTATAATTTAGGGGTAATTTAAAAATAACCCATTAGGCAACTCGCAATAAATAAACTACCCATCTTACTGGCCTTTTTGTCCGTCTCCTTTACCACAAAAACAGTTGAGTAGAATGACTACACGCCTATTTTTATGGCAAATTATGGCAAAGAAGACGAACAAAAATTCTGCGCAATATCGAGGTATTTGTTACCTGTCTCCCTAAATAGGTATTTGATTATAGCTGTTTTGAGCCGCATGAAGAGCCACGCCTTTTTCAATAGGGGCGTTCATATCAGCTAAAACAGTTTCTAATGCGCTGAGACACAAATTGACATTTTCTTTGCGGCTTGCATAGCCCATTAATCCAATGCGCCAAACTTTTCCAGCAAATTCGCCAAGGCCTGCGCCTATTTCAAGATTGTATTCTGTTAATAATCTTGATCTTACTTTGGCTTCATCGACTCCATCTGGAGAAAAAACAACATTAAGTTGAGGTAATCGGCAGCTTTCGTCAACCAAAAAAGACATTCCCATGGCTTCTAGTCCTGCTCTAAGCGCTTGGTGATGTGAGTTGTGTCTGTTCCATGAATTCTCAAGGCCTTCTTGATGTAGCATCAATAATGACTCGTGTAGGCCGTAGAGTGCATTGATGGGGGCTGTATGATGATAAGCGCGTTTGGTGTTTTCTCCCCAGTATCCCATGACTAAATTGAGATCAAGAAACCAACTTTGAACTTTTGATTGACGAGATTTAATGGTTTCAATGGCTCGCTCATTAAAGCTAACAGGTGATAAGCCTGGTGTGCACGATAGACATTTCTGAGTACCTGAATAAATAGCATCAACGCCCCATTCATCGACTTTAAGTGGTATGCCTCCTAAAGAAGTTACAGCGTCAACAATGGTGTTGCAGTCATGTTGATGTGCAATATCTACCAATGTTTTTACATCCGATTCAACTCCAGTGGATGTTTCTGCGTGAACAAAGGCCACCGTTGTTGCGTTAGGGTGGTTTTTTAAAGCGTCTTGCAGTTTGTTGGGATCAACTGGTTTTCCCCAGTCGTCAGAGATGACAATGGGCGTGGCTCCGCATCGTTCAACGTTTTCAATCATGCGCATACCAAATACGCCATTTTTACAAACAATAACTTCGTCACCTGCCTCAACCAAATTAACAAAACAAGTTTCCATGCCTGCAGAACCTGGTGCTGAAACGGGAATGGTCAGTTCATTTTTGGTTTGAAATGCGTATTGTAATAATGACTTGGTTTCATCCATCATTGCAACAAACTCAGGGTCAAGGTGTCCAATTGTTGGTTTGGATAACGCTTGAAGAATTCTTGGGTGGACGTCAGAAGGACCAGGTCCCATTAATGTTCTGATGGGGGGGTTAAAAGTTTGAGGCATGATTTCTCCGTAATATCAATGATTAAAAAAATTTCGTAATTGTATCATGCTTTTATATACCTGAATCCGAAAGTTTAATTTATAAAAACTGCTGTAATCACCTGATATTACGATAAAAACATGAAAAATTATGGTAAAATAAGCATCATCAAATTGGTGA
>JABHHM010000278.1 GCA_018671575.1 Methylococcales bacterium
TATGGAATGCCATTCTCCCAGATACATTCGCACATTGTTAAAAACCAACCAAAATATGTTGGCGATTGGATTACTAAAACAACAGGAAGCAAAAGAACTGATCACAAAATATCAAGATAGATTCGGTGAACAAGATATAAAGATTGTAGGTGGTTACATGAGCAGTCTGGCAAAGCATTTGTCACATATTCGTTTGGGAAACGGGCATCAATCCCCCGATGATCAATGGTGGTATGGTCAGCCCGCAATTGATGGAGATTTAATCAATTTAAAAAGTTATTTGAATAGAATTCTTAGGGAAAAACGGTTGGAAAAGATCAAGGCAACTCGCCACAAATAAATTACTTTTTTATGTGCTTGTGCTGGGATCACTTTTTGCTGACTTGTGAATCAATACATTACTAGGTAAACTAGATTTTTTCTCGCTAGAGTTGCTTGATGGCTTCTTTCTCCGATACTGATAATTACCGTGAATTATTTTTAAGTGACACGCCGTTAATGGATGTCCGAGCACCCATTGAATTCAACAATGGCGCATTTCCCTGTAGCGCCAATATTCCTTTGTTAGATGATCGACAGCGCGAGCTTGTTGGTACTCAATATAAAAAAAATGGCCAACAGGCTGCTATCGAACTGGGGTGGCAATTGGCAACACCCGATGTTCAGGAAAATCGCCTGCAACAATGGCAAGCATTTATTGAACAACACCCCAAGGGCTATCTTTATTGTTTTCGTGGTGGTTTGCGTTCACGTTTGAGTCAGCAGTTACTCAGTAAGTCTGGAATTAATTATCCATTGATTCAAGGCGGTTATAAGGCAATGCGTCGGTTTTTAATTGATGAATTGGAAAATAACGCTTTGAATGCTAATTTTATGTTGGTGGCTGGTCGGACTTGTAGTGGTAAAACGCTGGTTTTAAAACAACTGTCATCAGTCATTGATTTGGAGGCACTGGCAAATCATCGTGGTTCTGCTTTTGGTCGTCAACCACAACAACAACCCAGCCAGATTGATTTTGAAAATGCTTTAAGCATTGATTTAATAAAACATTGTGAACACTCATCAAAGACTATTTTAATAGAGGATGAAAGTAAACTCATTGGTCGCTTGGTCGTGCCAAAAACATTGTTGTGTGCTATGCGGAAAACATCGGTGATAATGGTTGAAGAAACAATTGATCAACGCATTAAAATTGCCATTCAGGAATATATCGTTGACGCACTGATAGAGTACCAGCAATTGTTGGGTGAAAATTTGGGACGACAACAATTTAATGAAGATTTATTGCAGAATATCGATAAAATAAAAAAACGTTTTGGTGGCGAGCGTCATGGCAAGCTTCGACAGGCATTATTGCAACAATTGAAAGACTTTGAAAAGGTTGATGACGAAACTGTCTTTGCCCCAACAATTCACCGTTTACTGGCTGAATATTATGATCCGATGTACGATTATCAATTACAACAACGTGAATCCGAAATTTTATTTAAAGGGAATGTGACATCTGTTGTTGAATGGGCCAAACAAATTGATGAAAACTGAATTACCCATTGAAAAAGATTTGGTGTTGATAGGGGGTGGGCATAGCCATGCTCTGGTGTTAAAAATGTGGGCAATGAATCCTCTTTCGGGTGTTCGATTGAGCCTTATTTCTCCCAATACTTTAACGCCTTATTCGGGTATGTTGCCAGGGTTAGTTGCAGGACATTATACCGTTAAAGAGACTCACATTGATTTAGTTCGTCTTAGCCAATATGCTGGAGTGCGTTTTATTCAAGGGCATGTGACAGCATTGGATTTAAATCATCGTAAAATTCAATTACCTGATAGAGCAGAGATTTCTTACGATGTTTTATCAATCAATTGCGGAATCATACCCGATATTAGTTTTCCTGGTGCGCAACAATATGCCATTCCTGTTAAGCCCATTGCACAGTTTTATCCTCAATGGAAAGCGTTGCTTGACTTTCTTGCAAGTAGTCAACCGATAGAAAGTTTTCATATTGTGGTGGTGGGCGGTGGTGCTGCGGGCGTTGAGTTGATATTGTCAATGCAATATTATCTGATCCAGTTAAATCATACACAACATCCCGTTCAGTTTCATTTGGTATTGCAAGGTCAAAATGTGCCTGAAGGCTATCCTGTTCGAGTACAGCAAATGATAGCCAAACAATTGGCTATTCAGTCGATCCAACTTCACCAAAATTTTTCTGTTGCAGAAGTACAAAAAACTCAATTAGTCAGCCAACAAGGCGATGTTATTGCTTTTGATTCTTTATTTCTATGCACCAATGCGAAAGCAGGTGACTGGTTGAAGTCATCTGGGTTGACTACTGACTCCAAGGGCTTTGTTGCAGTCAATGGTTATTTGCAATCAACCAGTCATGGCAATGTCTTTGCAGCAGGAGATATTGCTTGTATGACTGAGTCTCCTAGACCTAAAGCGGGAGTGTTTGCGGTTCGTCAAGGTGGGGTATTATTTAAAAATTTGAAACGCTATTTATTGTCTCAACCATTGTCTATTTTTAAACCACAAAAAAACTTTTTGAGTTTGTTGGCATGTGGCGGTAAAACAGCCGTGGCTTGTCGTACCAATACCGCTTTTCCAACAACGCAAGGTGATTGGGTTTGGCGTTGGAAAGACCATATTGATCAAAAATTTATGCGGATGTTCAATGATTTAGCTACGATGACTTCAATGCCTGAAATTAAAAGTGCAACTGTACTTCCAGAGATGCGCTGTAATGGTTGTGGTGCAAAGGTCGGAGCTTCTATTTTAAGTCAGGTGATGGCAAAATTAAAGCCAGTTTCACATGATAATATTATCATTGGTTTAAATTCTCCTGATGATGCCAGTGTGATTCAAATGAATCATTCTCTTTTGGTGCAAAGTGTTGATAGCTTTCGAGCCATTGTGGATGATCCCTATCTCTTCGGCCAAATTGCTGCATTGCATGCCTTAAGTGATTTATTTGCGATGAATGCACAACCGCATAGTGCATTAGCCATTGTTACGCTACCTCATGCCGATGAAGTTATTGTAGAACGAGAAATGACTCAGCTAATGCAAGGTGCAGTGAAAGTGCTTAATGAGCATGATTGTGCATTGGTTGGTGGGCATAGCAGTGAGTCTACCGAAATGAGTCTGGGGTTTTCGGTGAATGGTTTTGTTGAAAATAAAGCATTAATGACCAAATCTAATTGTCAGGTGGGTGATATTTTAATCATCACTCAGGCTCTTGGAACGGGAGCATTGTTCGCTGCTCATGCTCAGCACAAAGCCGAAGGTGAATGGATTGAACAAGCCGTTGCAGGAATGTTGTTGTCCAATCATCAGGCGAGTAAAATATTTTTCCAACATCAGGCTAAAGCTTGTACTGATGTGACAGGTTTTGGTCTGTTGGGGCATTTATTAGAGATGCTTAAGCCTGTTCGTCTCAGTGCAACGCTTAATTTAGCTGATTTGCCTGTTTTGTCGGGGGTATTGAATTGTTTTGAACAGGACATTAAAAGTAGTCTGTATCAACAAAACAGCCAAATTGAAGCCCATATTGTTGACAATGAAAATTGGCAAAAACAATCAAATTATCCACTGTTATTTGACCCGCAAACATCAGGTGGATTATTGGCTACTGTGCCTCCATCACAATCAGAACAATGTTTGAGCGCGCTGCGAAATGCAGGGTATGCCGATGCAGTGGTGATTGGTTGTGTGACTGATGGTGGTGTGGCGGGTGATGCCTGTATTAACCTGAATTAAATATTAATGTATAAGATGAAATGATGTATATATTATCAATCACAGCAACTAAAAATGATGTAGATAAAGAATTAATGTTCTGGGCCAGAGAGCAAAGCGAACAGCTATCAGAAGCTAAAGCAATCAAAAAACTGCAAGTTGATGGCTGGATGGTTAATGAAATTAAATCAGTGGCATTGACAAAAATTGATGATTATTTTCCTCCTTGTCTCAGTTATGACGCATTTGTTAAAGCGCAAAAAGAGGGGGTCGCTTATCGGGTTTTAGATTAAATAAAACCACAAATTAACACTATAACACTAATTTATTTTTCTGAATTGCTATTATAATTAGAGTGTTCTTCATATTTTAGGAAGAAAATTTATAGTGAAGACCATTGGGTGATTATGAATAAAATACTGAAAGTGCCTGTTTCCATAGGTTTGTTTTGGATTAATATTGCTGAAGCAGATTTGCGAATAATGTGTGGTTGTCCTGCTGACAGCGTTAAATATTTAATCAAAACAGGCCTGATAGCACCGATTGAAAAGGATGGGGTACGTTTTGAAACAGGTCCCAATGCTATTTTGTTGTCAGATGTGATGCTACAAAATGGGCATTTTTCCAATCTTTCAGAATTTCCTATTCTTCATATGCTCTACAAACAAGGGCATATTATCCCCAATCATCCAAATAATTTTACTCATAAACCTTTGCTAATTGGTACTGAAGCACAAATACAAGCACAAATGAAATACCTTTATCGAGGTAATTATGGGCTGATTTCAAAAGCAGAAATCATGGAATGCGGTATTGATGAAGAATGGGCCGACATCATGATGTCGATCAAATTAAATTTTGCCTTTGGAGAAATCAAAAAATCGGAAGAAATAATTGACACGCTCACTTTGGAATATGAAAAAATAGAAATTCGAAAGGGTGTTTTTATTAAACATTTGGGTTTGAACCAATTCGAAATCAGTTATCAGGATGAACAAGTTAGTGTTGATTTAAATTTGGGGAATCAGGTTTATGAGTCACCTTATTTTTTAGGTTATCATCAAATTAAAAGAGAATATTTTGGTGTGATTCATTCGGGTGAGGGCAATGGTTGGGATCAAAATAGACCCTGTATGTCGAGTATTCTGATGTTTCAGGGGCGATTTTATCTGTTAGATGCTGGGCCGAATATTTTGTATAGCTTGACCGCTTTGGGCATCGGAATCAATGAAATTGAAGGTGTTTTTCATACTCATGCTCATGATGATCATTTTGCGGGACTCACCTCACTGATGCGAACAGGGCATAAGTTAAAATATTTTGCACCAAAACTGATTCGTCATTCGACAGAAAAAAAATTGTCCGCCTTATTGTCAATCGACAGCAATGACATTCATCATTATTTTGATATCCATGATTTGGAATTTAATACCTGGAATGAAGTATTGGGTTTGGAAGTTAAACCATTTTATTCCCCGCATTCTGTTGATACCTGTATTTATATTTTTCGAGCAATGGGGCAAGATGGTTATCGCAGTTATGCACATTTTGCAGACATTGTTTCATTCAATGTGTTACAAAATATGGTTGATCACTCGACTACTGCCATTTCTCAAAGTTATGCATATCAAGTAAAAAGAGAATATGAAACGGTGGTTGATGTCAAAAAAATTGATGCTGCGGGAGGTATGATTCATGGTGAAGCGGCAGACTTTAAATGTGATAAATCAGGTAAAATAATTTTATCACATACTGATGTCGAATTGAGTACCGAGCAGATGGAAATTGGATCGGGCTCTCCATTTGGTACTGTTGATGTGTTGGCGTCAGGTTATCAGAATTATGAACGGCGTTTTGCTCATGAATTATTTTGCGCCTATTTTCCAGAAATTGAGCATTATAAGATTAATATGTTGACCAATCATCCCATTGTTCAATTTAACCCTGAAAATATAATTTTAAAAGAAGCTGAACCCCATGAATATGTTTACCTTATTTTGACGGGAACAGTGACTTTGCTACAATCCAATTCATCCATTAAACATCAATTGTCAGCAGGAATCTTGTTGGGTGAATTATCAGGTTTGTGCCAATTGCCTTCAATCCATACCTATCGAGCGGCAAGTTTTGTCTATGCCATTAAAATATCAAATGATTTATATCGACATTTTGTTGAAGAAAATAATTTGTCAGAACGGATTGATAAGCTCTACCAAATTCGTGCTTTTTTACAGGGAAGCTGGTTATTTGGTGAAGGTTTACCTTATTTAAAACAAAATAAATTGGCCAGTAGTATGACTTTACGACAGATTGATCAAGGCACAATACTGACCTTAGAACACTCAAAAATATACATATTATTAACTGGAACGTTACAGTATATAAAAAATAATGAAGTCATCGGTGTATTAAAAAAAGGTGATTTTTTTGGGGAAGAGCAAGCATTTTTTGGCGGGAAAACCAACAGTCAAATAAAAACGGATGAACTTGCCTGCTTTTATGAAATTCCAAAACAAGTATTGGAAGATATCCCCATTGTTCGCTGGAAACTGTTTGAAACACATGAGTATCGGAAGAAAAATCTGGCGTATAATTCGATTTGAACTGCATTGTTAAATTTATAGACGAATTATGTCAATTGACCTAGACTGTATTTAGGTTGGAAAGAACAAGCTAATATTCAATGGCTAAAAACGATGAATATAATTACACAAAAAATTTTAGAAGATATAGAAAATTTGCCGCCACCATTACAGGAAGAAGCGTTGAGTTTTTTGCAATTTTTAAAATATAAAACAAATAATGAAGTTAAAGTTCAGAATGAAGTCGCTAATGGCTCCGAATTAGCAAAAATTATGGCAGAAATGGCTAATAGAGGCAGTGCGTTTAGTGATATTAAAGACCCAAGCATTTGGCAACATGAAATTCGTAAAGATCGATTGTTGCCAGGAAGAGAGTGATCATGTTGCTGGATAGCAATATATTTATTTATGCCGTACAGCCAGAGTATAAAAGTTTACGTGAATGGTGTATAACGCAAAAAATATGTGCTTCAAATATTACTCGTTTAGAAGTGTTGGGTTATAAAAAACTAGCAAAAAAAGATAAAAATGATTTCTTTAGGCTTTTTGAAAAAACTAAAATTTATCCTGTTTCTTCTGTTGTTATCGAAAGAGCCATCCTGTTGCGTCAACAAAAAAGTATCTCGATTGGTGATTCAATAATTGCTGCGACTGCGCTTGAATATAATCAAATTCTAGTGACTCGAAATATATCTGATTTTGAATGGATAGATGAATTAAAAGTAATTAACCCAATTGCTGAAAAAATTTAGGAAATGCATCTGAATTTTTAAAATATTAGTGTATTGTGTCATGTCCCATATCTCCGTTAAAAATTCCATCTCCACAAAACTGCTTAAATTGGTTTTTTCAATTTATTTCGTCTTGACATTTATTGGAACAACCATTCAGGTCATTACCGAATATCAGGTGGCCAAGCAAAATATTCACAGTGATCTCCGTTTTATTGGTGAAACCATTG
This sequence comes from Methylococcales bacterium, assembly GCA_018671575.1. Taxonomy (GTDB): domain Bacteria; phylum Pseudomonadota; class Gammaproteobacteria; order JABHGC01; family JABHGC01; genus JABHHM01. Next base: position 7,283 of record JABHHM010000278.1, read on the forward strand.
AAGATGGTTTGACAGAAGCATTATGGTCTTTTGATGATTTACAATTATCTAATATAACCAAGGGCATGATTAGTTGGCCCATTGTGACAGGTGTAAGCGTTGTTGATGGTGAAAATAAGTTGGTACTCAAAAAAGGACATGTTGAAGATAAAAATCAACCAGCATCGGATTTGTTTAATCGCCTCTATCATGTTGAATTAATCTTGAAAAAAGATGAAGTTGAAGATAATAGCGGTATTATTGGAAGCATTAAATTATATTCAAGTTCGGCCATTACTTTTGAACGAGTGAAGTTGAGTATTACTATTCTGGTGATTAATGCAGTGATCAAAACCATCGCCTTATGGGTACTGTTTTTATGGGCTTTTAGGCTATTATTGACACGTCCTTTGTCTAAATTATCAGATGAAGCCGAAGCCATTAATGCGGATCATATTGAAGACAAAGAAATTGTCATTAAAACCAATGAAAAAAATGAAATAGCTTTGTTGGTTCGTGCCTTCAATACCATGATAAAAAAGTGGTTTCTTGCAACACAAGAATTAAATGTTTTAAATGACAGTTTGGAAAAGAAAGTCAGTCATCGAACGGCTGAGCTTGAAGCTTCCAATCAATTTTTAATTGAAGCAAAACAACAAGCAGAGGTTGCAGTTAAAGCCAAGTCAGATTTTCTGGCAAATATGTCGCATGAAATCAGAACTCCAATGAATGCAATTATAGGGTTTTCTCAATTGGCAACGATGAGAGACGCTCCCGATGAAATCGATGATGATTTAGCGATGATTTCTTCTTCCGCCAATCATTTGTTGGGTATTATTGATGATATTTTACATTTTTCAAAATTAGATGCAGGCCACGTTAATCTGGAAAAAACTGAATTAAATTTTAATACAGA
>JABHHM010000112.1 GCA_018671575.1 Methylococcales bacterium
ACCCATATTGCGCAGAATTTTTGTTCGTCTTCTTTGCCATAAAAATAGGCGTGTAGTCATTCTACTCAACTGTTTTTGTGGTAAAGGAGACGGACAAAAAGGCCAGTAAGATGGGTAGTTTATTTATTGCGAGTTGCCTAAGTAGTTGGCCATAATTTTGTTAAAACAATTACAGTCACTTACTTAGTTTACTTTTTCCTCCATATATTTCTTATGCCTAAGCCTGCATCTAAATAGGCAGGTAAATATTTGCACTTATTTTCATTGGACACACTATGGAACAAATCGAAGATACTCTATCCATTGCTGGAAAAATATATCAATCAAGACTGCTCGTCGGCACTGGAAAATATAAAAATTTTGAAGAAACTCAATTGGCGATTGAAGCCAGTGGTGCCGAAATAATCACTGTTGCATTACGCCGAAGCAACCTTGGTCAAAACCCAGACGAGCCCAACTTACTCGACATCATACCTCCTGAAAAGTACACCATTTTACCCAATACCGCAGGTTGCTATACTGCAAAAGATGCCGTCAGAACTTGCCGTCTTGCCAGAGAACTACTGGATGGTCATAAACTTGTCAAACTTGAAGTTTTAGGTGATGAAAAAACTTTATATCCTGACATTTCAGCAACACTCGAAGCAACCGAAACATTGGTTAAAGATGGCTTTGATGTGATGGTTTATACCAGTGACGACCCAATTATCGCCAAAAGACTGGAAGAAATGGGCTGTGTTGCCGTCATGCCCCTAGCCGCCCCCATTGGTTCTGGACTCGGCATTAGAAACCCCTATAATATTTTAACCATTTTGGAAGATGCCAATGTACCCATCATTGTTGACGCAGGTGTTGGTACAGCCTCAGATGCGGCTATTGCAATGGAAATGGGTTGTGCAGGAGTCTTAATGAATACCGCCATTGCAGCAGCAAACAAACCGATCATCATGGCACGAGCAATGAGAAAAGCCATTGAAGCAGGTAGAGATGCATTCCATGCAGGCAGAATGCCGCGGAAAAGATATGCGTCGGCATCATCACCCATTGATGGAACATTTTTTTAAATGATGAACACTGCATTATCTCAAGGCATCCAACCTGAACACACGATAAAAAGTTTTGTCAAACGATCAGGAAGACTGACCCAGTCCCAACAACAAGCACTGGATAATTTATCAACCAAATACTTAATTGATAAACGACTTGAAGATGGCACTTTCAGCCAATTCTTTGAGGAAAAACTGCAACGCCATTATCTTGAAATAGGTTTTGGTAATGGTCAATCATTATTACATATGGCTCAAAGCCACCCATTCGATCAGTTTTTAGGTATTGAGGTACATACACCTGGAATCGGTCAACTGATGAACAACCTACATCAGCAAACTATCGACAATGTAAAAATATGTACCAAAGATGCGGCAACTTTACTTAGAGATGACATTCCAAACCAAAGCTTGGATGGTATTTTGGTATTTTTCCCTGATCCATGGCCCAAAAGAAAACACCAAAAACGTCGACTGGTTCAACAGGACTTTATTGACATCATTTCCCAAAAATTAAAAACTGGGGGAATGTTTCACATGGCAACTGACTGGAGCGACTACGCTAAAGACGTTTTGAAGCTACTAAAGATAAATCCACATTTTAAAAACATGGCAAAAAATGATAACTTCCATTTTCGCCCTAATTATAGAGCACACACCAAATTTGAAAAACGTGGAGAAAAACTTGGCCATCAAATTTTTGACATTATTTTCAAATATTTACCGTAATAATCTATTGTGAACGAAACTGAATCATATACTTTGCTAGATCAAGTCAATACCCCGTCTGATCTAAAAAAACTAACACAGACTGAATTAATCACTCTGGCAAGTGAACTACGCCATTTTTTAATTCACAGCGTATCTAAAACGGGAGGTCATTTAGCCGCTGGACTGGGAGTGGTTGAATTAACAATTGCCTTGCACAGCGTCTTCAATACACCTGATGACCGCCTTGTTTGGGATATTGGACATCAAGCGTACCCTCATAAAATTCTCACAGGAAGAAAAGATAACTTTCATACCATACGACAAGAAAATGGCTTGGCTGGTTTTTTAAAACGCGATGAAAGTAAATACGATAGTTTTGGTGCAGGCCATTCAAGCACTTCAATCAGTGCTGCAGTCGGTATGGCAGCCGCATTTTCACAAACAGGAAGTCAACGCGAAGTCATTCCCATCATTGGTGATGGCGCACTCACAGCAGGAATGGCCTATGAAGCGTTGAATCATGGCGGCGATCTTGACATCAATATGCTGGTTATTCTCAATGACAACAACATGTCAATTTCAGCCAATGTAGGTGCCATGAGAAAACACCTTAGTCGGATATTATCTGGCCATTTCTACACTAAATTTCGACAACACAGTAAAGAATTCTTAAAAAACCTCCCTCCTTTATTCACCAAGTTCGCCAAAAACTGGGAAGAACACATGAAAGGCATGATTCTTCCTGGAACATTATTTGAAGAACTTGGTTTTAATTACATTGGCCCGATTGATGGTCACGACATTCCAGCATTAATTGAGACTTTAGAAAATTTAAAGCAAGCAAAAGGCCGACGCTTATTACACATTGTCACTCAAAAAGGCAAAGGATTTAGCCCTGCCGAAAACAATCCATGTGCATTTCATGGAGTCAAACCATTTAATACCAGCACTGGAGTTGTTGCCAAAAGCAATGATAATCAAAAAACATACTCAGAAGCTTTTGGTCATTGGCTCTGTGAAACAGCAAAAAATGACAAAAAATTAATTGCCATCACACCAGCCATGTGTGAAGGTTCAGGCATGACTGAATTCAGAAATAATTATGCAGATCAATTTTATGATGTCGGCATTGCAGAGCAACACGCATTAACTTTTGCTGCTGGTCTCGCCTGCGAAGGTTTCAAACCCGTCATTGCTATTTATTCAAGTTTTTTACAACGTGCTTACGACCAATTAATTCATGACATCATTCTACAAAAGCTGGATGTGACGTTTGCCATTGACCGTGCAGGACTGGTTGGTGCAGATGGGCCAACACATGCAGGCACCTTTGATATCAGTTTTTTAAGATGCTTACCAGACATTGTTATCATGGCTCCTGAAAATGGCAATGAATGCCAACAAATGCTGGAAACAGCTTATCAACACAAGGGCACAGCTTGTGTTAGATATCCTCGTGGATCAGCTCAATCAGATAGTTTCAGTAACCCACAAGAATTAATCCCAATTGGCAAAGCGAGCATAAAACGCTCAGGAAAACAGTGTGCTATTCTGGCATTTGGTAGCCTGGTCAACACAGCACTTGAAGTTGCAGAAAAATTAGATGCGACTGTCATCAACATGAGATTTATCAAACCACTGGATGAAAAACTAATCTATGAGATGGCATCAAAACATGAAACAATTGTAACATTAGAAGAAAACACCATCAAAGGCGGCGCTGGTTCTGCGGTTAATGAATACTTAAACACCACTCAACTGAATAATCGCATCATCAACTTAGGACTTCCTGATCATTTTGTTGAGCATGGCAATCATCAAGATCAGTTAAACAAATGCGGATTATCTGTTAATGGAATTTTATCCACAATTCAAAAAAACAAGGAAAATTATCAATGAAACCAATCATCAAATTAATCCTATTATTGATATCAGGCATTTTCTTTTCTATGGCTCAGGCAAACCCACCAGGACTTGAAAAAGGCTTTCATTATCAAGAAATTGTACCCAATCAACCAACCACTGATGCAACAAAAATTGAAGTCATTGAATTATTTTGGTACGGATGTCCTCATTGCTATAGCTTAGAACCCTACCTTAAAAGATGGTTAGCTCAAAAACCTGATGATGTTAAATTCATTCAAATTCCAGTACAATTTAGAGCGGATTGGACAATGCATGCAAAAATGTATTTTACAGCAAAATACCTAGGCATTCTTAATGATATTCATGAAACAATTTTTGATGCCATTCACATGGGAAAGAAAAAATTTAAAACAGTAGATTCAGTCAGAACATTTTTTAAAGAACACGGTGTCAGTGAAAAAGACTTTAATAAAACATTCAAATCGTTTGCGGTAAGAAACCAAATTGTTAGAACTAAAAAACTGGCTCGCTTATATGGTGTCAATGGAGTGCCAGCACTGATTGTTAATGGAAAATACAGAA
>JABHHM010000143.1 GCA_018671575.1 Methylococcales bacterium
ACCCATATTGCGCAGAATTTTTGTTCGTCTTCTTTGCCATAAAAATAGGCGTGTAGTCATTCTACTCAACTGTTTTTGTGGTAAAGGAGACGGACAAAAAGGCCAGTAAGATGGGTAGTTTATTTATTGCGAGTTGCCTAAATCACTATAGCATTTTAATTGTTGTGACAAAGATCACATTGAAACTGTTCACTGGTGCTACGTTTTATGTCACCTATTGGAATATGATTAGTTTTATAGCCGAACCCAATCTTTATTTGACGCAGTGGTGACAAAATGAAAATTCATAATTCCAAATATTATCTGACAAGTATAGTAAGTCTTTTTGTATTGTTTTTTTTAAATTCTGTTTTTGCACAATCACAAGCAACTGATTATTTGCAACAGTCCTTTTTTTCTAATCAATTGGGGCAAAATGAAACAGCAGGTACTTGGTTGAAAAAAACGGGTGAGAATATTATCCCCGTTAGCTATGATGGCGTGAAAAAAACTCGGTTATTGGATAATATCAAATTTGGAAATACACGTTTTTATCATGTTTCAAAAAAAATAATGGGGCGTAGTACAAATCTAATTAAGCAAACAAATACGGTTGCATTAGCCGTTGAAACAAAATCCATTATCAATAATATTTCTATTCCTGTGTGGCTTGAAATGAAAGATCGTGCTGTTGATAAAGTGTCTTTCTTTTTAACTCACAAAGCAAAAAATACCATGAGTTATGATTTTAGATTGAGTGTTAGTAAGGATTTATCAGAGGTCAGATTAGATGTGGGAATTTAGAAAAAATACAACATTTTTAGCCAATCTTAAATATAGAGCTTTATTTTAAACCATGGATGAACATTGATAGGTACAGATAATTTGTAAACAATTATCTGAACATCTATATCTGTATATTTCAGTCATTCAAAATGTTATGGAAAAACTAATTTATTGACTTTGAGTTAATAAATAATCCTCATAATTCCCAGTAAAATTAACCACACCCGTAGGCGATAGTTCAATGACTCGGGTAGCCAGTGAAGAAACAAATTCACGATCATGGCTGACGAAAATTAAAGTGCCAACATAATTTTCTAAAGCTAAGTTCAAAGCCTCGATGGATTCCATGTCTAAATGATTGGTGGGTTCATCCATCAAAAGAATGTTGGGGCATTGCAACATTAATTTGCCAAACAGCATTCTGCCTTGTTCACCCCCTGAAATGATATCAACCGTTTTATTGATGTCGTCCTGAGTAAACAGTAGTCGTCCTAATATTCCTCGAATGGACTGCTCATCATCACTGGTTTTACCCCATTGGCTCATCCAGTCAAATAACGTTGATTTGCCTTCAAAATCATGGGCATGATCTTGAGCATAATAACCAATATGAGAATTTTCAGACCATTTTATTTTGCCTTTAGTGGGTTCCAGTTCACCGACTAAGCATTTTAATAAAGTCGATTTACCAATACCGTTGGGACCAATGATGGCCACTTTTTCTCCGACTTCAATCGTTAGGTTCAAATCAGTGAATAGTTTTTCATCAAAAGACTTAGTCAAGCCTTTCACCTCTAAAGCCAAACGGTGTAGTTTTTTGTCTTGTTGAAAACGTATAAAAGGACTTTTTCGGCTAGATGGTTTGACTTCTTCAAGCTTGATTTTATCAATTTGTTTGGCTCTCGATGTGGCCTGTTTAGACTTGGATGCATTGGCCGAGAAACGGCTGACAAACGTTTTTAATTCAGCAATTTGTGCTTTTTTCTTGGCATTGTCTGAGAGTAGACGTTCACTGGCTTGAGTAGATGCCGTCATGTATTCATCATAGTTGCCTGGGTAGAGGCGAATTTCACCAAAATCTAAATCAGCCATATGGCTACAGACACTGTTGAGAAAATGTCGGTCGTGAGAAATAATGATCATGGTACAATTACGTTGCTTAAGCACTTCTTCTAACCAACGAATGGCGTTGATGTCGAGGTTATTGGTGGGTTCATCCAATAACATAACGTCAGGTTCGGCAAATAATACTTGTGCCAGTAAAACCCTTAATTTCCAGCCTGGTGCTACTTCGCTCATGAGTCCAAAGTGTTGCTCTATCGGAATGCCGACACCTAATAATAGTTCACCTGCACGGGCTTCTGCGGTATAACCATCCATTTCAGCAAATTCAGCTTCAAGATCTCCTGCTTTTATGCCGTCTGCTTCAGTCATTTCAGGTTTGGCATAAATGGCATCGCGTTCAGACTTAACGGTCCATAATTCTTCGAATCCCATGATAACGGTGTCAATAACGCTGAACTTTTCGAAAGCAAACTGATCTTGTTTTAACTTACCAATACGTTCATGTGGGTCTTTTGATACATTGCCCGATGATGGTTCTAAATCATTTCCCAGTATTTTCATAAAGGTAGATTTACCACAGCCATTGGCACCAATGAGTCCATAGTGGTGGTTATTGCCAAATTTTACAGAAACATTTTCAAACAGTGGTTTTGCACCGAATTGCATGGTGATATTAGCGGTAGATAGCATGTATTATTCCGAAAAGTTAAAGGATATTCTTGAAAATAGGCTGGAGTGTAAAGATTACGGAGTATTTGGTCAATTTGTTTTTTTAGAAAAATCAAAGATGAGGTCAAGCTGGAAGCAAGATTAAATATTATTAAATTTCCCTTCCTAAAGAACGGAAAGTTATTTCATGCTTGGATCTAAGTGGGGAACCAAAAAATGTTCAAGAATTACTTTCAGCTTATCTTCATCAAGTGGTTTCATTAATTGGCCATCGAATCCTTTATTGCTCAAATCATCTGCTTCTGTGCCAGTAAATGCTATGACAGGAATAGTGTTATAGATAGGATTATTTTTTATTGAGTTAAGTAGTTCAAAGCCATCCATCATTGGCATTTTAATATCAGTTAAAATAAGGTCATATTTGTCGTGCTTTAATTTTTCCAATGCATCTTTGCCATTTTTAGCCTGTTCATGATCATATTCCAGTTTCTTTATCGTTGCGCCAAGCAACATGCGATTGATTGATTGGTCGTCAACAATTAAAATTTTAAAATGGTCTGTATTTTTAATGGTGCTATCTGACAAAGTATTGTGGGCATGTGGTATTTTTTGTTTTAAACATCCCTCTACGTCAAAATAAAACTGACTGCCAATGGTTTCTTTACTTTCAATAATTAGTTGGCTGCCATGTTTTTTCAGGAGTTCAATACAAACGGATAAACCAAGTCCTGTCCCTATCTCTCCATTTGTACCTGTGGTTGATTTTGATTGATCGGCCAGTATCGAAGAAATTTGTCGTGAAGTCATACCAATCCCATTATCACTAATCACTAGTTGCCATTGATTATTTATCTGGCGGCTACTGATCTCAATTAATCCACCTGATGGTGTATATTTGATTGCATTACTGATCAGGTTTCTGATGATGGTATTTAATACTGAGTTGTCAGCATTAATCTCTAATGTCTCATTGACTGAGTTTTTCAATGAGATTTGTTTTTCATGGGCGAGCATTTTAAATAAATTAAGATTACTGATTGCCAAGTCATTTAAATAAAAGTTTCCTTTGCTGATGGTGACCTTATCCATTTGTATACGTGACCAGTGTAATAATGTTTCAAGTAAGTCCAATACATGCCTTGCCGTTAAATTGACATCAGTATTGGCTTTGACAATATCTTTTTTAGTCAATTTATCTATTTCATTGATGACCATTTGAGTTAAGCCAATAATTGGAGAGAATGGGCTTCTCAAATCATGAGCAACAATGGAAAATAATTTGTTTTTTTGCTGATTAGCTTGTTTTAAGTGTAATGTTCTAACTTTAATAATACTCAATAATTCCTTGGTACTTATTTTCAGTGTAAACATCAATACTGCAAGACTCATAGAAAAAAATATTAAAAACATAATCAACATTTGTATCATGACTTTTTGACGATAATCAGTAAATAGATTTGCCTTGATACTGTCGGTGAGTACCCATAAAGAATTAGGGATGGGGGTTTTATGTAAAATATTTTGTTGTTCTTCAGCAGTTAAAACAAAATTATTTCGATCGGTATATTTGTTTCTACCCCCTTTGGAGGTTACTTCAATTAGCTGGTGTTCTTGATGAACCAACATTAAATAATGATTAACTGATTGAGCCGCTTTTAAAATGTCTGCTAATAAATCAACATGAAAGCTGACAAAAAAAAGACCAAATGAGGTGTTTGACATGACATCAAAATGATAGCTGTGTGGATTTGGGTGAATACTGGGAAGCTGGGTATTATTTGCTTTGAATTTAGACATGTCTTTTTGACAGGCTTGACCAATGAAACCATCAAAATCATCCAGTATGGCATTTCCCATTTTGTCTGCAATGGTAATGCTGAAGTAGTCAGGGAAGTAGTCTCTCACCAATGTGGTTAATTCTTCCAGTAGTGTTTCATCGTCAGGTTGTTTGGATAATTTTGTCAATAAGTTATCATGATCTCGGGCAAACAGGCTAATTCTGTATTTACGATCCTGAATAAATCGATTAACTTGATTGGCAATATCGTTTGATGAAACTTTGGAAATTTCAAGATGATGGTTTTTATAATCATCAATTCGATGTCCTCCCATTATTGTTAATAATGAAGCGACCATCAGTAATAATATGACAAATAATATATATAAGACTTTTAAATGCTGTTTTGGGGAGGGTGATGTATCCATAGTTTTAAGTTAAATGCAATGTATCATTACATTTTCCTATGTAGGAGATTGTCAGAAAACTTAGAGTTTCATCAAATAAAAGCACAATAACCTTAGAAAAGCACTATTTTTTTAATAAGAAGTATCAATTTTTTTCGATACAAGTCGGCAAGGAATGGTCATTAAGAGCAGGAAGTTATTTTGTGCTCGTACCTTATTTAAGGCAACTCGCAACAAATAAACTACCCATCTTACTGGCCTTTTTGTCCATCTCCTTTACCACAAAAACAGTTGAGTAGAACGAC
>JABHHM010000165.1 GCA_018671575.1 Methylococcales bacterium
CAATTTTTTTGTCCGCCTTTTTTGTTGCAAAAATAGTTGTGTAGTTCGACTACACGCCTATTTTTGCGCCTCAAAGGCAAACAAAAATCCTGCGCAATTTGGACATTTATTTATTTCGCTTCCCCTAAGTATTTCGTCAAGGGATATTTCTCATATCTCTTAATGAATAAGAGTATGCAAAAAAACAAGGAATTGCAATAAAAAAAGAAGGGATATTACTAAAAAATATTAGTAAAGGTGAGATGTAATTTCTATGCCATTTACCAGATGACTTGGTAATAACCGCAGTTTTGTATTGGAATATTATTAACTAAAAAAATATTTGTGAACCTATATTTTTGATCCAAAAAATAATCAGCAGAATATTATAAAATATATTTATTGCTGTTGAAAATTAAATATACTTAAGGTTTTTATGAGTGCTCAGAATAGGTTTTAACTGATTTTTAAGAAAATGTGATAGGAAATGAACTTGAAAAATTGTGACTATCGGTGAACTAATCGCCATCATTGGCGATTAGCAGATACACTAAAAAAGTATTGTTATTGCGTTTCTAATTACTGAGCCACTTGTGTTTTTAGACCATGAGGTAATTTATGTGCAATTCCTTTATGGCAATCAATACAAGTTTTGCCACCATCCAAACCTCTCTGGTGAGGTTTAATAGCTCGTTGCCCCTGTTTGGTGTAATCCATTGATTCAAAGTTATGACAATTACGACACTCCCTGGAATCTGTTTCTTTCATGGTTTTCCATACACTTTGAGCTAATTGCAAACGTTTGGCTTCAAACTTTTCCTCGGTATCTATGCTACCTAATACTTTGTGATACAACTCATTAGAAGCTTTGACTTTTCTCACAATTTTATGTATCCACTCTTTTGGAACATGGCAATCAGGACAAGTGGCTCTAACACCTGTTCGATTGGAATAATGAATTGTGCCGACGTATTCTTCATAGACGTTGTCACGCATTTCATGACAGGAAATACAAAACTTCTCAGTGTTCGTCATTTCCATTGCCGTGTTGAAACCACCCCAAAAGATGATACCGAGTATAAAACCTATAAATAATATAAGTCCCAGTGACTTACCAGACGGTTTTTTTAAACGCTTAAACATAATTTTCTCCCTTATTCAGTCACAAGTGAATGTAAAGGACGAAATGTATTTTTCGCAATCGGCTTTGCCGAAACTTGAGGAACATGGCATTGAGTACAGAAGTAACGCCTAGGCGCAACATTTGATAATTCATTACCTGCACGATTTTTAAAGTGAGTTAGGCTGATTTTGGTGGCACCTGATTCTTTATAATTAGACCAACTGTGACAATTCAGACATTTATTATTCCTTAAATTAATTGCATAGCCCTCAGTTTTATGAGGAATCAGTGGCGGCTGTTGCAAGTAATCCCGTGTAATAGGGTCTCTGTCTGGTTGCCATTTTTTCATTTTTGGTATATCACTATTGGTATTAAGCTCTTTAGAACCACGAAGAGAATAAACATCTCCTGCAATAGTTTGTAATGAAATAGTGGCCAAACACATTAAGACTGTAGGTGCCCATACGCTTTTTTTCATTATGAAATCCCCTGTATTTTATTTATTAAACCTTAAACCCATTTTGAATACATTGACGGAACAAACATCAATACATCGAAAACAATTAGTACAATTTCCAGAAGCAATTAACGGTGTGATACCATTTTTTTCGCCCTTTAATGCGGGCTTTAAAACTTGTGGCTCTGGACACACTGCATAGCAGTCCATACAGTCATCGCACTGTTGACGATTAACGGCATTGACTTTTACTAAGCTAAAAAAACCAATCAGGCTATAAAATGCACCAACTGGACAAAGATGACCGCACCAGCCTCTTGGACTGATGAAAATATCAAATAAGAAAATGAATAAAATCACTAACCAGCCAATGCCCATACCAAATAGTATTCCCCTGTGTAACAAAGAGACGGGATTGATGGTTTCCCAAACTAGTACGCCACTGACCATGCTCAGTAATAACGTCAGAGCTAAAACCCAGTAACGGATAAATCGATTGGGTGAAAATTGTCTCTTTTTCCCTTTAATATTGAGTTTTTCTCGAATCCAAGCGGCTAAATCAGTCACAATATTGAGCGGACAGACCCAGGAACAATAAACTCTGCCACCGATTAAAAAGTACAGGCTGAATATGATCAGTCCACCAATCAGCGCAGTTTTGAATAAGTCATGTCCTGCTAGCCAGGATTGCAGTAATAAATAGGGATCTGACATTGGAATTTTATCTAAAAACAAACTTGACGACAGGTTGCCTTTTAATATCCAGTAATCAAATAAAGGTCCCAGCAAGAATAAAAACATAATCGATAATTGACTGATTCGTCTTAGAATGAGCCAACGACGTGCTTTAATCATAGTTATTACATGACTCATTGCTTCACTCCTGGTACTTTAAAGACAGGTTTGTATGAAGGCAGTTCCAATGCTTTTGGAATGAGTGATCGACCCGCTTTGGCTTTTTCTTCCCAGCCCAAGCGATAATGTTCTGATGATTTTCCTTGAGCCAGTTTGCTTGGTAAAACTTTAATTGCCGCTTCTTCGAGGACGCATGCTTGCTCGCATTTACCGCAACCTGTGCAGAATTTTGAATGGACGACAGGAATAAAACGAGTATGTTTACCCGTTCTTTTATTTCGTTGAGCTTGCAGTGTAATGGCTTCATCAATCGCAGGACAAACTCGGTAACACACATCACAACGTAAGCCCAAATAATTCAGGCAGCTTTCATGATCAATAAGTACCGCTAATCCCATTTTAGCCAAATTGATATCCGTTAGTTCATGATCTAATGCCCCTGTTGGGCAAGCTTTGACACAAGGAATATCTTCGCACATTTCACATGGAATTTTTCTTGCTTCAAAATAGGGAGTACCCATGGCGACAGGATCATTCAATTGACCTAATTTTAAAATATCATAAGGACAGTCCCGCACACAGAGCCCGCAACGGACACAGGCACTTAAAAATTGTTTTTCTGTCAATGCACCAGGCGGCCTTAATGCTTGTGGTGGCAAAGCAGAAGATTTGTCTGAATAGATACTTAGTCCTAGACCAAACAGGCTAACGCCACACAAAGTCTGTGCAGAATCGACTAAAAATTGTCGTCTGTTTTTTGTTGATCCAGAATTGTTCATTTTTTATTTCGCTTGATTATTAATATTAAATTTTGAATTAAAGGGGTGAGCCAAGGGACGAGCAATAAATAACGTCCCATTCTTTCTTCCATCTTCACTTCATCTTCAAATGATCCTCAATCATATAAAGCTCAAAATAGAACGACTATTTCTTCACTTTTATTCAATCAGATCATTTGAATTTAAAATAAATATGAAACCAAGAACGGGAAGTTATTTTATTCCCGTTCTCCCCACAACAAGCACTTTATACTCTTTCGATTTTAACTGCACATTTCTTAAAGTCTGTTTCTTTGGAGATTGGACAAGTGGCATCTAATGTCAACTTGTTAATCAATCGACTGGCATCAAACCAAGGAACAAACACTAAGCCTTCAGGAGGTCTATTACGTCCTCGTGTTTCAATACGAGCCGTCATTTCACCTCGTCGACTTTGAATTTTTGCAGCCATACCACGTCGTAAATTACGTTTCTTGACATCTTTTGGGTGCATAAAGATAACAGCATCAGGGAAAGCACGATAAAGTTCTGGCACACGCCGAGTCATACTGCCTGAGTGCCAATGCTCCAGAACACGCCCCGTGGATAGCCATAAATCAAATTCTTCATCAGGCGATTCTGCAGGTTCCTCATAAGGCAAGGCAAAAACAATCGCTTTACCATCAGGTTTACCATAAAATCGTATACCTTCACCTTTAGGGACGTAAGGATCATAACCTTCTCTGAATCTCCACAAGGTTTCTTTGCCATTGACCACTGGCCAGCGTAATCCACGTGACTTGTGGTAATCATCAAAATCAGCTAGATCATGTGCTTTGCCACGGCCAAAAGTGGCATATTCTTCAAATAAACCTTTTTGGATATAAAAACCAAAATCATTAGCTTCATCATTTCTAAAACCTTCTGCCGTTTGAGCCAGCGGGAATTTATCCACCTGACCATTGTGGTATAAGATTTCAAACAAAGTTTTATCTTTATATTCTGGTTTCTTGGCAATTAAATCCGCCGGCCAAACATCACTGACTTTCAAATGTTTCGAGAATTCAACAATCTGCCATAAATCAGATTTGGATTGAGCAGGTGCAGGAATTTGTTGACGCCAGAACTGTGTTCGTCTTTCAGCATTACCGTATGCACCTTCTTTCTCAATCCACATTGCGGTGGGTAGAATCAAGTCTCCAGCCATTGCTGTAACGGTTGGATAAGGGTCTGAAACAATAATGAAGTTTTTCGGATTACGATAACCTGGGTAACCCTCTTCATTCATATTAGCAGCAGCTTGCATATTGTTATTACACATTACCCAATACACATTCAGCTTACCATCTTTCAGCTTGCGATTTTGTAAGACGGCATGGAAACCTGGTTTACCTGGAATAGTGCCTTCAGGTAATTTCCAGATTTTTTCAGCCATATCTCGATGGGCTTTTTTCTTAACAACCATGTCCGCTGGTAAACGATGCGCAAAAGTTCCAACTTCACGAGCTGTACCACACGCAGAAGGCTGACCTGTTAAGGAAAATGGTCCATTGCCAGGCTCAGATATTTTACCCGTCAACAAGTGAATGTTATAGATTAGATTATTAGCCCAGGTTCCACGAGTATGCTGATTGAAACCCATTGTCCAGTAAGAAACAACTTTACGTTTTGGGTCCGCATAAAGTCTGGCCAATTCTTTTAATTTATAAACGGGCACACCCGATAACTTGGACGTATATTCAAAAGTGTATGTTGAAACAAATTTACCAAAATCTTTCAATGACATCGGTTTGGAGCCGATGGTATTTTTACGGGATTTGTTATTCTTCGCTTTGATTTCAAGTGGGTGAGTCGGTCTTAGACCATAGCCTATATCTGTATTACCCAAACGAATATTAACGTGTTTTTCCAGGAATTTTTTATTCACATTGCCTGAAGTAATGATGTAGTTAGCAATACAGTTTAATATGGCTAAATCAGTCTGCGGTTTAAACACCATGCCAATGTCAGATAATTCAAAACATCGATGTTTGAAAGTAGATAAAGTGGCTACCTTGACATGATCGGCACTTAATCGTCTGTCGGTTAAACGAGACCAGAGAATCGGGTGCATTTCTGCCATATTTGATCCCCATAAAACAAACGCATCAGCGTGTTCCAGGTCATCATAACATCCCATGGGTTCATCAATACCAAAAGTTCTGATAAAACCAGCAACAGCAGATGCCATACAGTGACGTGCATTGGGGTCTATATTATTAGAGCGTAAACCTGCTTTCATAAATTTAGAGGCTGCGTAACCTTCCCAAACCGTCCATTGACCTGAACCAAACATGCCGACAGAAGTAGGACCATTAGTTTGGATGGAATCTTTAAATTTTTCTGCCATGATGGCAAAAGCTTCATCCCAGGAAATAGGGGTAAACTCACCTTCTTTATCATATTGACCATCAGTCATTCTTAATAATGGCTGCTGTAAACGGTCTTTTCCGTACATGATTTTTGAAAGAAAATAGCCCTTAATACAATTCAGCCCCTTATTAACAGGAGCATCGGGGTCACCTTGTGTGGCAACTACTCGTCCATTTTTAGTACCCACCAGCACACTGCATCCGGTACCGCAAAAACGACAGGGTGCTTTATCCCAACGGATATTACCATCATCGCCTGCTACTGCGTTAGAAATAGCGGGTAGTTGAATACCTGCAACGGCAGCGGTACTTGCAACCGCCTGTGTTTTTATAAAGTCTCGCCGAGTTAATTTCATGCTACTTCCTCCTGGGATAACTCAGAATCGCTATAGTGATAAACCATGGCTGCTGACAATACACCTTTCAAATTATTGACATCCATAATTGTATCCGTAATTTGATGATCATTTTCAACATCAATTGTGATAATTATCTTGCCTTTCTCAGTACTGGCGTGAATTTCAGTGCCTGAAAAATTTAAAATTTGTTGTTCGATCGATTTTTGTTGTTCTGGTTTGACATGAATCAGAACACCGGAAATGTGCATTATAAATTTCCCTCTACTTGTATGATTTCGATGGCATTGGTTGGGCAGGTTCCATAACAATATCCACACCCAGTACATAAATCCGGGGTTAATTCAGGGATTTGACTCCCCCCCATTACATAACGATAACGAATTGCTTCAGTTTCACATTGTTCTGCACAGACCTGACAAACTGTACCATGCTGACTGACACAATTAGACTTAATGGTTACATTCAGTAACCAAGGTAATTCGGTTAAATCTTGTTTGAAAACTTGCTCCTTACAAACTTCCACACAAACTTGACAAAATGTGCAACCATTGCCTTTAAAATTAATTTGTGGAAAACCACCACGACCTTGTTCCAGTATGTTTTCCGGGCATTGTTTTACACAGTCACCACAACGGCTACAATATTCTGTAAATGTAGTTTCATCAAGTGACCAAGGAGGACGAATGGCAACTCTGGAACCATTTAGGTCACCTCTTAAAAACTGAAACCGACTGATTGACATCTATTGGTACCTACTCCCTTTTTCCTGAATCCGAAAGTTTAATTTATAAAAACTGCTGTAATCACCTGATATTACGATAAAAACATGAAAAATTATGGTAAAATAAGCATCATCAAATTGGTGAGTTCATTATTTTCAGAAAAATTAAAATGCGTAGATATA
>JABHHM010000111.1 GCA_018671575.1 Methylococcales bacterium
ATTTATTGCGCATCCCCTAAATTATTGGTGCAGTATTTGTGTGCTAATTAATGATTAAACTTGCCCAAAGGGCATCATGTTAGGCAATTGCCATTTTTAAGGAGTTAAAGCAGTATGACAGTCGAAGTTCAGCAAAAAGAAACACTCGGATTTGAAGCTGAAGTAAATCAGTTACTTAAATTAGTGGTTCATTCTTTGTACAGTAACAAAGAAATCTTTTTAAGAGAGTTAATTTCAAATGCCTCTGATGCATGTGATAAATTAAGATTCGATGCATTAAAAGATGAAAAACTATTTGAAGGTGATGGCGACCTTAAAATTCGTATTGCATTTGATAAAGATGATAAAACAATCACCATTTCTGATAATGGCATTGGAATGAATCGTCAGGAAGTGATGGATAATATTGGGACCATTGCCAAGTCTGGAACCAAAGAATTCTTTAAAGCATTGACTGGTGATCAGGCAAAAGACAGTCAGTTAATCGGTCAATTTGGTGTCGGTTTTTATTCATCATTCATTGTTGCAGACAAGGTGACTTTGAATACCAGACGGGCAGGTGCAGATATCAATGAAGGTATTTGTTGGGTTTCTAGTGGTGAGGCAGATTATACCATTGAAAGCATTGAAAAAGCTGAACGCGGAACTGAAATCATTTTACATTTGAATGAAGAAGCAGAAGATTTTTTACAGTCTCATAAGTTAAGAGAAATTGCTAAAAAGTTTTCTGACCACATTCAAACTGCCATTGTAATGAAGAAAGACCCTGTTCCAAAACCACCTGCTGATGATGAAAAAGCCGAAGCAGAAGATGAAAAAATTATTGATGTGGAAGTGGAAGAAGATGAAAATATCAACAGTGCCTCTGCATTATGGACAAAATCCAAAGCAGATATCACCGATGAAGAATACAACGAATTCTACAAACATGTCAGTCACGATTATCAAGAACCTATGGCTCATGTTCACAGTCGGGTTGAAGGTAAAAATGAATATACATCTTTACTTTATATTCCATCTCATGCTCCTTTTGATTTGTATGATCGAGACAGACAGCACGGTATCAAACTCTATGTAAAACGTGTTTTTATCATGGATGATGCCGACAAGCTCATGCCAACTTATTTGCGTTTTGTGAAAGGTGTGATTGATTCAGATGATCTACCATTGAATGTATCACGAGAAATTTTACAAAGTAGTAAAGTAATTGATTCTATTAAAACAGCCTCGGTTAAAAAAGTGCTGGGTTTAATTGAAAAAATGGCTAAAAACGATGCTGAGAAGTATGAAAAATTCTGGGCGGAATTTGGTAAAGTATTGAAAGAAGGTCCCGCCGAAGATTTTGCTAACAAAGAAAAAATTGGCAAACTGTTAAGATTTTCTTCAACTCATACTGATGATGAAAAACAAACCATCTCTTTAGATGATTATATCGGTCGAATGAAAGACGGTCAGGATAAGATTTATTTTGTCACTGCCGATAGCTTTGCAGCGGCTAAAAATAGCCCTCATCTTGAAATATTTAGGAAGAAAGGTGTTGAAGTTTTATTAATGTGTGAGCGTGTTGATGAGTGGTTAACATCT
This sequence comes from Methylococcales bacterium, assembly GCA_018671575.1. GTDB lineage: Bacteria > Pseudomonadota > Gammaproteobacteria > JABHGC01 > JABHGC01 > JABHHM01. The sequence continues at coordinate 1,585 of JABHHM010000111.1, forward strand.
AATTTGAGTGAATATGATGGTAAAACGCTTCAATCTGTCACCAAAGGTGAATTAAACCTTGGCGACATGGAAGATGAAGAATCTAAAAAAGCCCAAGAGAAAATAGCCGATGAGCACAAAGACTTTATTGAAAAAATCTCTAAAGCATTGGAAGGTAAGGTCAAAGAAGTTCGAGTGACTAATCGTCTAACTAGTTCACCTGCTTGTTTGGTGACAGGTGATTATGACATGAGCGCTAATCTTGCCAGAATTATGCAACAGGCTGGTCAAAGCGCACCTGCATCTAAGCCAATCATGGAAATCAATCCTGATCATACTTTAATTAATCGTTTGAAATCTGAAGATAATGATGACCGATTTAATGATTGGTCTGCCATTTTATTTGATCAAGCTTTATTGAGTGAAGGTGGTCAGTTGGAAGATCCAGCCAGTTTTGTGAAGAAACTGAATGAATTACTGATTGTTGTTTCTGATCAAGCAAAATAAAATTGATTATTTGACAGAAAAAGTCAGCTAATTTATTTATAATTAAAAACGTCGCACAGTTGCGGCGTTTTTTTGTTAATAAAGGAATGAAAATTAATGACACATAAGATTTTGGTTCTTCCTGGTGATGGCATTGGTCCTGAAATAATGGCTGAAGCAACAAAAGTTCTGAAACTATTGCAACAGGAATATGGTTTAAGCATTGAAATGGAACAAGCGTTAGTTGGCGGTAGTGCCTATGATGCAACGGGAACACCTTTGCCCGATGCAACATTATCATTGGCTAAAGACTCAGATGCCATTTTATTGGGTGCTGTTGGCGGAACACAATGGGAGAATCTGGATATTGCCGTTCGTCCAGAAAAAGGTTTGCTGGGTTTGCGAGCGGGTTTGGGGTTGTTCTCCAATTTACGTCCCGCCATTCTATATCCACAATTGGCGGATGCTTCGACATTGAAAGCAGACGTTGTGTCTGGCTTGGATATCATGATTGTCCGTGAATTGACGGGTGGAATATATTTTGGGCAGCCTAGAGGTGTTAGAACTTTAGATTCAGGTGAAAAACAAGGTTACAATACACTGATTTATAAAGAGTCAGAAATAGAAAGAATTGGTCATTCTGCTTTTGAAATTGCACAAAAACGTGACAAACGAGTTTGTTCAGTGGATAAAGCCAATGTGCTTGAATGTACTGAATTATGGCGTGAAGTCATGATTCGTGTCGCCAAAGATTATCCTGATGTTGAATTATCACATATGTATGTCGATAATGCCGCTATGCAATTGGTCAGAGCGCCCAAGCAATTTGATGTGATGGTGACCACCAATATGTTTGGTGATATTTTGTCAGATTGTGCGGCCATGTTAACAGGGTCTATTGGTATGTTGCCATCAGCTTCATTGAATGAAAAATCTCAAGGTATGTATGAACCCATTCATGGTTCTGCTCCAGATATTGCAGGCAAAGGCGTGGCAAACCCACTGGCAACAATTTTATCTGTTGCTATGATGTTAAGATATACTTTAAATGAAAAACAATTGGCCGATAAAATTGAGTCTGCTGTCAATAATGTATTGGATAAAAATCTCAGAACGGCTGATATTATGTCTGAAGGCATGACCAATGTTTCAACTGAAGCAATGGGGACGGCAGTTGTTGAAGAATTGCAAAATAAATAAGAAGAAAAAGGTAACAATATGTCCAAAAAATATAATGTAGCAGTTGTTGGAGCAACAGGAGCTGTTGGCGTCACCATGTTAGCGATTCTTGAAGAAAGAGGGTTTCCTGTTGACAATGTTTATGCGTTGGCTAGTTCAAGATCAGCAGGTAAAGAAATTCAATTCAATGATAAAACAATCGTTATCGAAGATTTAGCAGAATTTGATTTTAAAAAAGCACAAATTGGTTTATTTTCTGCTGGAGCATCAATTTCAAAAGTCTATGCGCCGATCGCAGCTGAAGCGGGATGTGTGGTTATTGATAATACGTCTCAATTTCGCTATGACGATCATATTCCTTTAGTTGTGCCCGAAGTCAACCCAGAAAAAATTGCTAATTATAAAGATCATGGCATTATTGCTAACCCAAACTGTTCAACCATTCAAATGCTGGTTGCTCTAAAACCTATTTATGATGCGGTGGGTATAGATCGCTTAAATGTTGCAACGTACCAAGCTGTTTCGGGCACAGGAAAAGAAGCAATTGACGAACTAAATCAGCAATCTTCTGATATTTTAAATGATGAAATAATTAGCTGTGATGTTTATCCCAAACAAATTGCCTTTAATGTCTTGCCTCATATTGATGTATTTTTAGATAATGGTTATACCAAAGAAGAAATGAAAATGGTTTGGGAAACCCAAAAAATAATGGGTGATGATAACATTAAAGTTAACCCTACAGCGGTTCGTGTACCAGTGATTTATGGTCATTCTGAAGCCATTCATCTGGAAACTAAAAAGAAAATAACTGTACAAGAAGTTAATGAGTTATATAAAAATGCACCTGGAATTACGGTGTTAGATGATCGAAATGATGGTGGTTATGCAACAGCAGCAACTGAATCAGCTGGTCAGGATCCCGTCTTTGTGAGTCGAATCAGAGAAGATATTTCACATCCAATGGGTATTAATTTATGGGTGGTTTCCGATAATGTGAGAAAAGGTGCAGCTTTGAACAGTGTACAGATTGCAGAAATATTAATTCAGAAATATATTTAGGGGAGGCGAAATAAATAAATGTCTAAATTGTGCAGAATTTTTGCAACAAAAAAGGCGTACAAAAAGATTTTTATGCCCTTTAGGTACAAGCAAGTTGGATGTTTATTTATTGCGAATCCCCTAACCTTTCTATTGACCGATAATTCCTTTCAATAAATAAAGATAATTGGGATAAGACCGTTTGTACTGGCGTATTAACGGTTTTGCTTGCTTTAATTTTCCAACTTTAATTAACTGCTTAATTTCATTTGCTGCCTGAAGAACATTTTTCGGAACTTTTAGTGATTCTTGTTCTTCTGAATGGTCTTCCGTTGAGCTTACTCCAGCTCCCATTGAGCCAAAAGACTTTACTGGTTGTTGAAAAATGGGTTGTAATGTCAGTTCTTCGGATGGCATGGGTTTTGCCCTTTGAGGAGAGGAGGGGGGTTGTATTTCTTCTGCTTCATTAACTCTGGTTTTTTCAATTGATACGGCTTTGGATAAAGCTTGCTCAGGTTTGCGCTTCATCAACACCGTATCCTGCTTCTTTTTTTGTTCTTTTTGAGGCGATGTTATTTGGTCTTTTAGAGAATCAGCTTCTGCTTCATACACGGGTTCACTCATCATATTTCCTGGGGAAAATGATTTCTCACTCGTCAATTCTGGAATTTGTATCAGCAATCCTGCGCTCATTAAAATTACGAAGGCAGAAGCTAGAGGTGCCTGCCAGTGATGATTTAGCCAGTCAAAAATAGAGGTTTTTTTAACAACAGGTTGTGTTTGTTGTTTGGCAATTTGTAGTATTTTTTTATCCAGACTTTTGGGTACAGTTGTGGTTTTAGTCTGTTGATACAGTTGGCTGATATCAGACTGCTGTTGTAGAAAATCATCAAAGTCATCTTCAGGTTGTGTCGGCATGGTCATTCGATACCTCCTAATTCAGTTCTGGTTTTATTAAATGCATAGCGTAACCGACTTTTAACTGCTTGTTTATTGCTGCCAGTAACTTCAGCAATTTCGTCTAACGATAAACCAGCTTCTTCTTTTAAAATAAACGCTTCACGCTGGGCTTCTGGTAAATCAGTAACGATTCGGATCAACTGATTGATTTTTTGGTCTTGTATCAATTGCTGGTCAGGTTGTTGATTGGATGGAACAGCCAGTTTATCTAATATTTCATCATCATGGCTCTGATAAGAATTTAAAACATTTTTAGAATGTGTTCTGTAATGATCAATTAAAATGTGATGGGCAATATGATAAAGGTAGGTAGAAAATTTAGCCGAAGACTGGTATCTCTGTTTGGCATTGATGACCTTAATCCATGTGTCCTGAAACAGCTCTTCTGCGATTGCCCTGGTTTGGCATTGCCTGATCAGGTAACGATGTAATGGCTCCTTATGCTTTTGATACAACAACTCAAAGGCTTTGGTGTTGCCATTAATATAAGATTGCATTAATTGTTCGTCAGGTAAGTCCAGCACAGTGACTATTCTTCATGTTTTAAGAAAACAGCAATATAGCAAAAAGGTGTTTAAAATAAAACGCAAAAGACAAGTAAGGTAACGCGCAATAAATAAACTACCCATATTGCGCAGAAATTTTGTTTGTCTTTTTTGTTATAAAAATAGGCGTGTAGTCGTTCTACATAACTATTTTTGTGGCAAAGAAGACAGACAAAAGAGCAAGTAAGATGGGTAGTTTATTTGTTGCGAGTTGCCTAACTATCATTTTATTGTTTCCACCCGCCAGAGTGGAAACATATTTTTATACAGGATCCTTGACGTAACAGCCCGCAATTTGTTATTTCTGAGATACTCTTCGGGTGCTCAGTGCATCAGCCAAACCAACCATGTCAAGAAAACCACCGCGATAACCAAATTGATCTTCTCCTTTGGAGCCTACTGCCATTTTTTTGATGTGTTGATAAGTCATGTTATTTAAATATTTTCCACCCCTTAATTTTTGACCGAATGCAGCAACTGCTGCGGAAAAACGAAAGCGATCGCTGCTGTCATTTAATGTTGACTTAATACTGTCAGAGCTAATTGCCCATTGTTGTAATTGACTGATGTCTCCACCTGGTTTTTTATAACGAATTTTAAAAAAAGCCAGTTCATTTGAGTGTTTTTCCCGTTTTTTATTATTGTGGTTGGTATATCGCAAGGGATCCATTAGTTGGCCATTGTTTCCAGTTAGCGCTACTTCATAGATAGCCGTCACTGTATGTCCCGCTCCAATTTCTCCAGCATCTATTTTATCATTATTGAAATCTTCCCGTTTCAAAACTCGATTGACATAACCAATGAACCTATATTCTTCAACCTGTTGTGGATTAAATTCGATTTGAATTTTGACATCCTTGGCAATGGTTTTTAAGGTTGCACTCATTTCATCCACCAACACTTTTTTTGCTTCACTCAACCGATCAATATAGGCATAATTGCCGTTGCCTGCATCTGCCAATTGTTCCATCAGTTTGTCATTATAATTGCCTCGCCCAAAACCGAGTGTGGTCAAAGCGATACCTGATTTTCTTTTTTCTTCCACCAGTGATTTCAAAGCAGAAAAATTGGTCGTTCCTACATTAAAATCTCCATCAGTTGCCAGAATAATACGGTTGACGCCATTTTTAATAAAAGCTTGTTCTGCCATGCTGTAAGCCAGTTTAATGCCAGCACCACCATTGGTTGAACCTCCTGCTGTCAGTGAATCAATCGCAGATGAAATTTTGGCCTGATTTTTACCTGAGGTTGGCTCTAAAACAATGCCTGTAGATCCAGCATAAACGACCAGTGAAATGCGATCTTTAGATCTCATCTGACGCGTTAATAATTTAATGGCAGACTTCAACAGACCTAATTTATTTGCTGACTGCATCGACCCTGAAATATCAACCAGAAATACTAAATTGCTTGCGGGCAATTCATTCTTATCTAGATCATAACCCTTGACGCCTATGTGTAATAAATGTGTTTTTTCATTCCAGGGCGTTGGGGCGATTTCAGTTGTAACGCCAAAAGGCATATTTTCTGTCTTAGGTGTAGGATATTGATATGAAAAATAATTA